>CAYMFP010000037.1:9386-16955 GCA_964389385.1 uncultured Phycisphaeraceae bacterium
GAGCAGCGTCTCGCGTCGTGTGCGCTGATGCCGCAGGGCGACAGCCTCCTGCCCGACTGGAAGGATCGCGGCGCGCCGATCCGCACGTCCGCGGGGGCCTTGTACCGGTCGCGCCCGCGCCGCAGGAGCGGCGCGCCGCCCGCGCCCTCCGCCCGGCCGACCCGCGCGTAATGCCCGCTCGCCACGAACCCGGCCCCGATCTGCCGCGCGTACTCGTGCAGCTTCCCGAACTTCAGCCAGTCGTTGCACCGCACGCACGGGTTCGGCGTCCGCCCGCTCTCGTACTCGGCGACGAAGTAGTCGATGATCCGCCCGAAGTCCTTCTTGAAGTTGCAGACGTAGAACGGGATCCCCAGCTCCGCCGCCACCAGACGCGCATCGGCCGCGTCGTTGATCGAGCAGCACCCCTGGTGCCCGATCCTGATCCGCCCCGGACCGCCGGGGGCCGGGCACGCGGCCTCCTCGGCCGTCATCAGCTCGTCGATCGTCTCCCCGGGCGAGCCCAGGCGCATGAACACGCCGACCACGTCGCAGCCGCGCTCCAGCAGCATCGCCGCGGCCACGGACGAATCCACGCCGCCGGACATGGCCACGAGCACCTTCGGACGCTCGCCTCGGGTCGCGGCGTCCGTCATCGCTCGTCGTCCTCCTCGGGCGCGAGCGGGATGATCCCGCCGTCGTCCGCCGGGTCCGGCGCGTCGCCGCCCCCGCCCTCGCGCCGCAGACGCTCCTCCCGGGCCCGGTTCCGCTCGAAGCGGTCCCGAGTCCGGCCGCCGCCGCTCCGCCGCGCGATCGTCGCCGGCGTGTGCCGGATCTTGCTCCCCGCCCGCTCCCCCTCCCCCGGGCCGTGCAGCATCGGCAGCGCCGCATCGATCGCGTCCGCCCCACCCCCGTCCTCCTCACCCTCGTCCTCCACGAGCGGCACCGGCTCCGCGTCGGGCGGCGGGGGCGGCAGGTCGGTGATCCCCGCCGCGGCCCGCGCCATCGCCTCCTCCTGCGCCCGCAGGGCCTCTTCCTCGCGCTGCCGCCGCCGGAGTTCGATCCGCTTGTCGCGCTCGCGCCCGGAGATGTTGTTCGCGATCGCCCACTGCGCCGAGGTCGCGAGCTGGATCACGCTCCACGCCAGCAGCAGCATCGCCCCGCCCGTCGCCAGCCCGAGCAGAACCCCCAGCACCCGCAGCACCGGCGACCCGCCCAGGACCACCGCCAGCCGGCAGACCACCGCGAGCGACCCCGCCACCGCCAGCACCCACGCCGAGCCGCGCAGCCGGTCCCCGATCCCCGTCTCCCCGGCCCAGTCGGCCATCGAGCCCAGGAACAGCGCCAGCGGGATCAGCGCAAACAGCGAGACGAGCCCCATCGCCGAGGCCGCGACCGAGACCGCGTCGGCCATCCTTCCCGGCGCCGCGCCCTGCATGTACGCGCCCGCCACCCCCAGCGCGATGAACGCCACCAGGGCGGCCGGCGCCGTCTGGTTCACCCGGCGCAGCGCCCGCGAGTCCAGGAACGCGTCCCGCGTCAGCCCCTCCTCCACCGGGCGTCGCCGCGTCACCAGCACCACGCCCCCCCACCAGAGCAGCGCGAACGCGACCGGCAGCGCCACCGCCCCGACCTCCCCCACCACCTCCCACGCCCGCGGGCTCAGGCGCGGGCCGAACACCCGGGCGAGCAGGAACACCACGACCGGCACGCCGACCCACATCAGCAGCCCGCCGGCCATCATGAACAGCCCGTTCCGCACCCCGCGGAGGTACCCCAGGGGAGCGTCGGTCAGGTTGTCCACGAACCGCAGCGACGACCGCCGCGGCACCACCGGCGCCCCGCATTCCGGGCAGAGCGCGTCCATCGGCAGCCCGCGCAGGTTGTACCCGCACCCCTCGCACGCGCGATCGGCGCTGATCGTGCCGTCCTCGGCGATCTCCGACTGCTTGATCTGCGTCGCCGCCATCCGTTCCGGAAGGGTACGGGCCGCCCCGCGCCCCGTCGCGTCCCATAAGTTCGGGACCTCTTCGGTGTTCTTCCGATCCGCCGCCGCCCGGTTTCGGGCCGCACCGCTCCTCCGGGACGCCCGCCACGCCGCTCTCCGGGCGCGCACGCCACCGCCGCCCCGTGCCCGGACATCGCGAAACCCCTCGGCCCCGCACCGCGCTCGTCGACACCCCCGCCCGCTGGCCCCGCGCCACCCACAGCGCCGACCCCGGATCGAAAGTCAGGGTGACAGGATTCGAACCTGCGACATTCGGCTCCCAAAGCCGACGCTCTACCAAGCTGAGCTACACCCTGCACGCCCGCCGCACGCCCCGGCGGACACCCATTCTAGCGCACCGTCCGGCGGACACGGGATGCCGCTCCGGCCGCGGCTCGCCCTTCCGCCCGCCCCGCTCCCTCTCTGTCACCGATTCGCAACATGCGCCGCGCCTTCGTTGACACATGAGGCCTCCCGTCTACGTTCCCCGCTCGCTGCACACCGCAGCAGGAGGAGAAGCCATGCCCCACCGTGTTGTGACCGCCGCCCTCGCCACGACCTGCGCCGCGCACGCCGTCGCGGCCCCCGTTCTCGTCGGCGACTATCTCTTCCAAGACCGGTTCGCGAACGCGATCGACGGCGCCGCCGGCAGCCTGAGCCGCATCGGCGCCCAGGGCTTCTACGAGACCCGCTCCGTCGCCGGGGTCTCCCGCCGCGTCTACACCTTCCCCGCAGGCTCCGGCTTCAGCCTGACCCACGGCATCGACGTGCTCCAGGAGGGCTTCTCCTTCGCCTTCCTCTTCGAGCTCGACGCCACCGACGACTACCGCAAGATCCTGGACCTGAGCTACCGGCGTTTCGACGCCGGGCTCTACGTCTCCGAGAACGACGTTCTCTTCTACGACCACGGGGGCCGCCGCGGGCTCTCCGGCTGGCTCGTCCCCAACCGCTGGGTCAACCTCGTCTACACGTGGACCCCCGGCGAGAACGGCGCCCCGGCGACGATCCGCGTCTACGCCGACGGGCGGCTCGAGCACGAGAGCCTCGACCCCGAGTCCGAGGGCATCCTCGTCTCCCCGTACAACTCCTTCTACTTCTTCATCGACGACAACCAGACCACCGGCGAGCACTCGGCCGGCTCCGTCGCCCGCATGCGCTTCTGGCACGGTGCGCTCACGCCCGACGAAGTCGCCGCCCTCGACACCGTCCCCGGCGGCGGCCCCCTCTGCGCCGCCGACATGAACGGCGACGCCAACGCCGACGTGAACGACCTGCTCGCCTTCCTGGGCGCCTTCCGCGACGCCGACGCCGACTTCAACGGCGACGCGGAGACCAACGTCAACGACCTGCTCGCGTTCCTCGGCGCCTTCCGCCAGGGCTGCTGAACCCGGCCGGCGAGCGCCACCGCGCAGAGGACTGCGGGCGCCGGGCCCCTCCCCAGGGGGAGGAACTTCCCGCGTCTCGCGCTCGCCGCGTCTTTTCCGCTGGCCGCCGCGCGACCGGCGCGCATCATCACTCTCCACACCCCAGAGGAGGGAGATCATGCTGCGCAGCATCGCACCCGCCGTCACCGCCGCCGCCCTGCTCGGCCTCGCGGCCGCCGCCCACGCCCAGCCGTCCACGGACTTCGTCTACCAGGGGCGCCTCGCCGAGGCCGGCGGGGCCTACACCGGGACCGCGGACATCGTCGTCCGCCTCATGACCGCCCCCGGGGGAGGCGTCGTCCTCGCCACCGACACGAATCTGAACGTCTCCGTCCAGAACGGCCTGTTCACCCTCAACCTCGCCTTCCCGCCGAGCCTGTACGAGGGGGCCGACCGCTGGCTCGAGTTCGACGTCCGCACCCCCGCGGGCGTCGGCGGCTACACCACGCTCGCGCCGCGGCAGCCCCTCCAGCTCGCCCCGTACGCGGTCCACGCCCTCGGCGCCCGCCAGACCTCGGGCAGCACCTACCTGCTGGGCGACCTCATCAACGTCAACACCAGCACCTCCTTCGCCGGCGTCGGCCGCTCCTCCCGCGTCTCGACGCAGGAGTTCTTCGGCGTCAACGCCCCGGTCGACACCGGCTTCGGCGGCATGTACGTGCGGACCAACGGCGGCAACGCCCTGCCGTTCTACGGCTACTCGGCGGGCGGCGGCGCCGACGCCTTCCACTACTACAGCGGCGCCACCAACGACTGGTTCCTCAACATCGGCACCACGCGCCTCGTCGTCGACGGGGACACCGGGAACGTCGGCATCGGCACCACGTCGCCCGGCTTCCGCCTCGACGTCGCCGTCGACGGCGCCAACGCCCGCGCCGTCAGCGCCGTCGCCTCCGGCTCGCAGAGCATCGGCGTCCGCGGGCAGGGCCTGGCCACGGGCGTCGAGGGCATCTCCACCGCCAGCAACGGGCAGGGCGTCTACGGGCGCGGCAACAACAGCGCGCAGTCCTCCGGCGTCCGCGCCATCCACCCCACCACCGGCGCCGCCGTCTACGCCACCACCACCAACGGCATCGCCGTCTACGCCATCTCCAACTTCGGCCAGGCCGGGCTCTTCCAGGGCAACGTCAGCATCCAGGG
Source organism: uncultured Phycisphaeraceae bacterium (assembly GCA_964389385.1). Classification (GTDB taxonomy): domain Bacteria; phylum Planctomycetota; class Phycisphaerae; order Phycisphaerales; family UBA1924; genus CAYMFP01. Next base: position 13,917 of record CAYMFP010000037.1, read on the forward strand.
CAACCTCACCAAGTCCTCCGGCAACTTCCGCATCGACCACCCGCTCGACCCGGAGAACCGGTTCCTCCTGCACAGCTTCGTCGAATCCCCGGAGATGCTCAACATCTACGCGGGCGAGGCCGTCACCGACGAGACCGGGCACGCCGCCGTCGCCCTCCCGGACTGGTTCGACGCCCTCAACGCCGACCTGCGCTACCAGCTCACGGTGGTCGACGACTCGGAGGAGTTCGTTCTCGCCAAGGTCGCCCGCGAGTTCGACGGCCGCAGCTTCCTCATCCGCACGAGCCACCCGAACACCCGGGTCTGCTGGCAGATCACCGGCGTCCGCGACGACCCCTACGCGCGCGCCAACCCCGTCCGCGTCGAACTCGACAAGCAGCCCCACGAGCGCGGCCGTTACCTCCACCCCGAGGTCTACGGCCTGCCGGCCGACCGCGCGATCATCCCGTTCCCCATCGAGAACTGAACCGGCCCCGCGGACGCGCCGCGAACGCGGCGCCCCCGCTTTCTCCGCCCTCCGCCGCGAACCCCGCCGTCACCGCTCCTGCCGCGGGATCTGCGTCACGTAGACCACCCGCGCCGGCGTCTCGCCGATGTTCTCCGCGAAGTGCTCGACGTCGGCCTTGTAGGTCACGGCGTCGCCCGGCCCGAGTTCGATCGCCTCGCTCCCCGCCATCTGCCGGATCCGCCCCTCGACCACGTAGCACGTCTCCAGGGTGCCCGGCGGGTGCGGCGGGAAGCCCCCGCACCCGGTCCCCGGCGGGTAGACGTAGTGGATCACCTCCACCCCGCGCTTGATCATCGCGCGGCTGAGCACGCGCCGCTCCATCCCGTTCTCCGGGTCGACCAGGACCCGCTGGTCCTTCTTCAGGTCGGGGGAGATCGTCGGCTGCTCCTCCAGGTCCAGCAGCTCCGAGATCCCCACCCCCAGCCCGAACGCGATCTGCCCGAGCAGCCGGATCGTGGGATTCTTCCGATCGGCCTCCACGTCGCAGAGCATCGCCTTCGACACCCCCGACCGCTCGGCGAGCTGCGTCTGCGTCAGCCCCATCGACTGGCGCTTCTGGCGGATGATCTGTCCGACCTGCACGGGCCCTCCGGAAGAATTCTCTATCGCGAACGGTTGACGATTATAGCGTACAATGTACGCTATAGCGAACAGCGGAGGCCACGTTCCGGCCTCCACGAGCCGGTTTGTTCACGATGGAGGATAGGCCGTGCACGAAGAACACTGGATCTCATCCGATGAGAGTTGGCGTACCGGGCGCTGGTGGTGGAGCCTCGGGGCCGGCATCGGCCTCGCCCTCGGGGCCTGGGTTGCCCTCAGCGGGTCCGAGCGGAACGACGACGCCCCGGCCCTTCCGCGCCTCGCCGAGGCCGAGGAGCCGCCGGCCCATCCCGCATCGGAGCCGCCGGCGCCGCCCGCTCCGCACGTGGAGGCCGGGACGGACTGACGGGCGGGGCCTCACCGCAGCCCGTACTCCTTCAGCTTGCGGTAGAGCGTCCGCTCGCCGATGCCGAGCAGCTTCGCGGCCTGCTCGCGGTTGCCGCCCGTGAGCTTGAGCGTCTCCCGGATCGCCCGCTTCTCGAGCTGCTCCAGGCTCGTCCCGGCCAGCGAGCCCGGCGCCACCGCGCCGCCCAGGTCCGACGCGTCGAACCCGTTGCCGGCGCCCTCGGCCTCCTCCTCCGCCCGGACGTCCTCCGGGATGTGGCGGATGTCCAGACGCACCGGCTGCCCCGGCTCGCTCGACCCGATCCCCGTGACCACCATGTTCTGGACCACGTTGAGCAGCTGGCGCACGTTGCCCGGCCAGGCGTAGCTCGTCAGGCGCATCAGGGCCGCGTCGGAGATCTCCGGCACCGGCTCCTCCGGCGCGAACTCGCCGGCGAACCGCGCCACCGCGTGCCGCACGATCCGCGGGATGTCGTCCCGCCGTTCGCGCAGCGGGGGCAGGTGCACGTGCGAGCCGTTGATCCGGAAGTACAGGTCCCCGCGGAACGCGCCCTCGTCGACCATCTTCTTCAGGTCGCGGTTCGTGGCGCTGACGAACCGCACGTCGGTCTTGCGGCTCTCGTTCGCGCCGAGGCGCTGCACCTCGCCGCTCTCGAGCACGCGCAGCAGCTTCGCCTGCATCGTCAGCGGCATGTCCCCGATCTCGTCGAGGAACAGCGTTCCCCCGCTGGCGTACTCGAACACGCCCTCGCGGTCCTTCTCGGCGCCCGTGTACGCCCCGCGGACGTGCCCGAACAACGCGTCCTCCAGCAGGCTCTCGCTCTGCCCGGCGCAGTTGAACGCCACGTACCGCCCCTGGGCGCGCTTCGAGTTCTTGTGCACGGCCTGGGCGATCAGCTCCTTGCCCGTCCCGCTCTCGCCGGTGATCAGCACCGGGATCGTGCTCCCCGCGACGGTCTTCACCGTCCGCAGGATCCGGCGCATCGCGTCGCTGCCGGCGATGATCCCCTCGAACCCCTCGTGCTGGACGAGTTCCCCTCCGACGCCGAGCTGCTGCGCGTCGTGCCGCAGCAGCACCGCCTCGGCCGCCCGGTTCACCAGGCTCCGGAAGACCTCCAGGTCCAGCGGCTTCTCGATGAAGTCGAACGCCCCGTGCTTGAACGCCTGCCGCGCCGTCGGCACGTCCCCGTGGGCCGTGACCATGATGCACTCGGCCTCGGGCTGCAGCTCCTTCGCCGCCTCGAGCACCCGCATCCCCGCGTCCCCCCCGTCGGCCGCCGCCCCGTGCCGCCCGCCCGAGTTCGGCATCCGCAGGTCCGTCACGATCACGTCGAACGCGCCGCCCCGCAGCTCCTCGAACGCCCCGTCGACGTCGTGCACGATCGTGCAGACGTGGCCGGGGCGTTTGAGCGCATCGGCCATCACCTCCGCGTGCTCCTCCTCGTCCTCCACGATCAGCACCTGGGCCGCGAGCTTCTCCGCCATAGGCCACGATCGTAGGAGAACCCGCGTCGCGGCTCCCCGGGAGGCGGCGTCCCGCCGGCCTTGCCGACACTGGCGCCGTGCCCGCCCCGCCCCACCCCACC
>CAYMFP010000038.1:0-16858 GCA_964389385.1 uncultured Phycisphaeraceae bacterium
GCCGCCTCGCGGGCCTTGCCGAGCGAGGGGAGCAGGATGCCGATCAGCAGCGCGATGATCGCGATGACGACGAGCAGCTCGATGAGCGTGAAGGCCCGGGGGCGGCTGGCCGGGCGGGGCGTGGCTTCGGTCTTCATGGCTGCGCTCCATGGGCGCGGGCGCTGACGCCGCGGGGGATGACGATCTCGGGCGCCCGCGCGTCGGCGGGCGCCCAGGCGACCTCGACCACGCTCTCGCCGCCGGGCGGGAGCAGGTCGGGCGGAATGACGTTGCTCTCGAGCGGGCGTCCGTCGAGGGTCAGGCGCGGACGAGAGCCCGCGGCGTACGCCCGCGCGTCGAACCGGACGCGGACGGCGCGGCCGCGGTACTGCCGCACGAACTCGACCTTCCCGAGATCCGCCGGCGGGCACGGGTCGATCTCGAGCCCCTCCCAGGTCGGGCGGACGCCGAGGACGTGCTCGCCGATCACCCGGTGCAGCCACGCGGCGGACCCGGTGTACCAGGTCCAGCCGGCCCGCCCGGGCAGGTCGGAGAGCGGCCCGTCCACGTTCCCCGGCGCCACGTACGGCTCGGCGTGGTAGGCGTCCGCGTCGCGCCCCCGGAGCGGCGGCGAGATGGCGTTCAGGATCTGCGCGACGGCCTCTCGGTCGTGCAGGCGGCAGGCGCACAGCAGGGCCCACGTCGCCGCGTGCATGTAAACGCCGCCGTTCTCCCGGGCGCCGGGGGCGTACCTGGTGATGTAGCCGACCGTCGGGTCCGGCTCGGTGTAGGCGGGGGCGAGGAGCAGCGGGCCGTACGGCGTGAGCAGACGTTCCTTCGCGGAACGCCACGCCCGGGCGGCGCGGTCGGGAGGGGCGGAGTCGCTGAGGATCGCCCAGGTCTGGGCGTTGAGGAAGATCTGTCCGGCCTCGTTCTCCCGCCCGCCGATCCAGGAGCCGTCGATCTTCGTCGCCCGGCGGTACCAGTCGCCGTCCCAGGCGACGGCGTTCACGGCCTCGCGGAGCGCGTCGGCCCGTTCGAGCCACCCGGCGGCGGTGGCGGGGTCCCCGGCCCGCTCCATGATCCACGCCCAGTCCGCGAGGACGCCGCGGAGGAAGAAGGCCATCCAGACGGACTCGCCGTTGTGCTCGTCGCCGACGGCCGAGAGCCCGTCGTTCCAGTCCATGTCGCCGATGAGCGGGAGGCCTTGGGGCCCGAAGCGGGCGAGGGAGCGCTCGATCGCCAGCCGGCAGTGCTCGCGCAGGGTCTCGCGCCGCTGCGGGGCGTCGACGAAGGGGGCGGTCTCGTCGAGGACGGACCAGTCGCCCGTCTCGCGGAGGTAGGAGGCGGTGACGAAGGGGAGCCAGAGGTAGTCGTCGGAGCAGGCGGTCCGGTGCCCCGTCTCCGTGATCGGGTTCCACCAGTGGTAGACGTCGCCGCCGGTGAACTGGTGGGCGGCGGCGAGGAGGAGGTGGCTGCGGCACCCGTCGGGATCGATCGGGAGCCAGACCTGCGAGTCCTGGAGCTGGTCGCGGAAGCCGTAGGCGCCGGACTGCTGGTAGTAGCCGGTGCGCCCCCACAGCCGCCCGCTGATCGCCTGGTACGGGAGCCAGGTGTTCGCGAGGACGTTCACGTCGTCGCGTTCGGTGCGGACGGTCGACCGGGAGAGGCGCGAGCGCCAGGAGGCGTCGAACGCGGCCGCGGCGGCGTCCACGGCCTCGGGCGTGCGGTAGCGGTCGAGGATCGCCTGCACGTCCGCCACGCCGTCGCCGACGGCGGTGAGGTAGGCGAGGCGGACGGAGACGCCGGCGGGGATTTCCAGATCGCACCCGGCGGCGGCGCAGGCGTCGTTGAAGCGCCCGAAGCCGCCCGAGACGGCGTGCTCGACGAGCATGGCTTCGGGCGCGGCGTCGTCGCCGCGCCGCCCGAGGAAGCGGCGCTTGTCGGCGATGAGCCAGGCCTCGGCGTCGCCGGCCCCGACGAGGGCGTGGGCGGCGGCGTGCGGCCAGGGGCGGTTCCAGTGATCGTCCTTCGTGCCGAAGGGCGCCTCCCACATGTTCTTGGTCGCGATGATCGCGTTTCGTTCGCGGTCCTCGCGGACGGTGAAGAAGAGGCGGTGGAACTCCCGCTTGATGTCCGGGGCCGCGCCGCAGCACCACTCGAAGAACGAGCCGATGCGCAGGCGCCGCGTCCGGCCGGAGGCGTTGGTGAGCGTCACCCGCCAGATCTCGACGGGGTCCTCCGGGGCGAGGGTGAGTTCCCAGGCCGCGGCGACGCCGTCGAACTCGGATTCGATCAGCGTCGATCCGGGGCGGTGCACGCAGCGGTAGCGGTCGAAGGCGGGGCGGCAGGGGCGGGTCGCGATGGACCACACCGCCCGCGCGCCCCCTGGCTGGGAGGCCCCCCCGGCCTCCAGCCGATCCAGGTCCGCCAGGTACAGGTGCTTGCCGCGCTCGTCGCGGGCGAGGTCCATGTCCCAGCGGGTGATGACGTTGAGCTGGCAGTGATCGAGGAAGGAGAAGCCGCCGGCGTTCTGCGAGACGACCATCCCGTAGCGCCCGTTGGAGATGACATTGACCCACGGCATGGGGGTGGCGGGGTCCGTGACCTCGTAGGCCGTTCCGCCATCGATGAAGCGTCCGTACCGGCTCTCGAGCATGTCTTTTCCGTGAGAATGGCGGGCGAGAAGATTGCCGCCGCAATGAAATCGGTTACATTATGATGGAGATTGGCGGCGATGACAACCTCTTCTCGCACCAACAACCCAGATTTCAAGGGGACGCCCGCCCGCTTGGCTCCCGAGGCAGCCTCCGGGTCCGGCGGCGCTCCGGCGCGGGACCACTCCATCCGGCACGTCGCCGCGATCGCGGGCGTTTCGGTGGCGACGGTCTCTCGGGTTCTGAATACCCCTGAATTGGTGAAGCCGGACACGGCCGACCGCGTCCGCAGCGCGATCCGCCGCCTGAACTATCGCCCGAACCCGTTTGCGAAGGGGCTGACGACTCGCCGAAGCCGTCTGCTCGGGCTCTCTGTTCCGGAGTTGCACGGCGAGTACTACTCCTCTCTGGTGACGGCCGCGGACCGGGCGGCCCGGGCGCGGGGCTACCACGTGCTGGTGACCTCCCACATCCCCGGGGGGGGCGAGGGGGGCGAAGTGGGCGGGCCGAGCGAGGATCCGCGGGACGCGTTCCGGATCGACGTGCTCGACGGGCTGCTGCTGATGGTGACGGACCTCGAACGTGACGCGAGGAACCTCGCGGCGCTCGAGGAACTCGCGGTGCCCGCGGTGGTTCTGGGCAGGGCGGGCCCCGGGGGGCGGGCGCCCTCGCTCGTCGTGGACAGCGCCGCCGGGGCCCGAGCCGCGACGCGGCACCTGCTCGACGGGACGCCCCCGGAGCGGTGCTTCTTCGTGGGCGGCCCGCGGACGAACAGCGACACGGCCGAGCGGCAGGGCGCCTTCCTGGCGACGCTGCGCGAGGCGGGGCACCGCGCCTCGGCCGACCAGTGCGCGTTCGGCAGCTACTCGATCGACACGGGCGTGCGGTGGGCGCGCGGGATGATCGCGGCGGGCCGGCTGGCGGGCGCGGCCGTGCTCGCCGGCAACGACGAGATCGCGGTCGGCATCCTGAACGAGGCGCGGGACAGCGGGATCGAGGTGCCGCGGGACCTGCGGATCGTCGGCTTCGACGACACGAGCCTCTGCCGCCTGGTGCGTCCGACGCTCTCGAGCGTGCGCATCCCGAAGGAGGACCTCGGGCGCGGCGCGGTCGACCTGCTGATCGACCTCATCGAGAGCGGCGGCGCGGCGCCGGCGGCGCGGCCGCTGGCGACGGAGCTGGTGGTCCGGGAGAGCAGCGCGGTTCCGGGGCCGGCGGCATGAACCCGGGCCGGGGCATCGGATCGGGCCGGACGCCGCGGCGTTCGCTCCTGGCCGACGCGCCGGTCTCGGCGGGGGTCGCGGTGGTCGGGGCATCGGCGCTGCTCGCGGGCGGGCTGATGCTCGCCCGCGGGGGCTGGCGCGAGGAGGGGATGCGGTTCTGGACGTTCGCCGTCGAGCACCGCGACCTGTACGAAGGGATCGTCCGGGAGTGGAACGCCTCGGGCGGGGAGCCGGTCGTGCTTCGGCAGGTGACGAGCGCGGCGTTGGAGCGGCGCCTGCTCGCGTCGTTCTTCGCCGACGTGCCGGGGCCGGACCTGGTGGAGGTGGAGCGCGGGATGGCGCCGCTCGCCTTCGCCGGGCCGCTGGAGGCGATCGGGTTCCTCGACCTGACCGAGCGCATCCAGGCCGAGGGCCTGTTCGACGAGATCGACCCGGCGGCGTTCAGCCCGTGGACGAGCCGCGGGCGGATCTTCGGCCTGCCGCACGACGTGCACCCGGTGATGCTGGCGTACCGGGCGGACCTCGTGGAGGGCGCCGGGATCGACGTCTCGGAGATCGAGACGTGGGACGACTTCCGCCGCGTGCTCGCGCCGCTGATGGCCGACGCGGACGGCGACGGGGAGCCCGACCGCTACCTGCTCGCGTTCTGGGAGAACGTGGAGGACAAGGTCGAGGTGTTCCTCCTCCAGGCGGACGGGCGGCTGTTCGACGAGGAGGAACGCCCGGCGCTCGACGCCCCGGCGAACGCGCGGGCGCTGGCGGAGATGGCGACGTGGGTCGCGGGGCCGGGCCGCTTCGCCACCGACGTGCCGGACTTCAGCGCCTCGGGCAACCGGCTCAAGGTGGACGGGCGGGCGCTGTTCTACGTGATGCCCGACTGGATGTGCGACGTCTGGCAGAACGACCTGCCGCAGCTCGCCGGGAAGATGAAGCTGATGCCGCTGCCCGCGTTCGTTCCGGGCGGGCGGCGGACGAGCGTGTGGGGGGGCACGATGCTGGCGATCACCGACGGCGCGCCCGACCCCGAGGCGGCGTGGGCCTTCGCCAAGCACCTGTACCTCTCGGATGAACTCGCCGTCCGGCTGTACGAGGAGGCGGAGATCATCACGCCGATCCGGCGGCACTGGTCGCACCCGGTCTTCGACGAGCCGGACCCGTTCTTCTCCGGGCAGGCGAAGGGGCGGCTGTACATCGGCCTGATCCCGCAGGTCCCGCCCCGGAACAGCTCGCCGTTCTACCGCATCGCGCGGCGGCTGGCGTGCGAGGCGCTCCGGTCGCTCGCGGCCTGGCACCGGGCGCACCCCGGGGCGGGGCGTTCGGAGCTGGAGGCGCGGGCCGCGGACCTGCTCCGCGACGCCCAGGAGGAGCTGGTCCGCCGGATGGAGGCGAACGTCTTCCACCGCGGGGCGCTGCGGGAGGAGGAGGCGTGAGCGCCCCGGGGCGGCTGCGCCGGAACGCGGCGGGGTACCTGCTCGCCGGCCCGTTCGTGGCGGCCTTCGCCCTGTTCGTCGCCGTGCCGCTCGTGCAGAGCGTCTGGCTCTCGACGCGGCAGACGTTCGGCGCGGCGGCCTCGGAGCCGGTCGGCGCGGCGAACTTTGCCCGCCTCGCGGCGGACCCGAGGTTCTGGCGGGCGGTCGCGAACACCGCGGCGTTCACCGCGGGCTCGGTGGCGCTGCAGATCCCGACGGCCCTGGCCCTGGCCCTGCTGCTGAACCGGCCGGGGCTCCGGGGGCGGGGCCTGTACCGGCTCGCGTTCTTCGCGCCGCAGGTCGTGGGGCTCACGTTCGGGGCCGTGCTCGCCTCGCTGGCGTTCGACAAGCGGACGGGGCTGGTCAACCAGGCGCTGCACGCGCTGACCGAAGCCTTCGACGCCTGCCTCCCGGGGCGGCAGCCGCCGTGGAACCTGGACTTCCCGTGGCTCCAGGAGCACGCGCTCGCGGCGCTGGTGCTCGCGAGCGTCTGGCTCTACGCGGGCTTCCACATGCTCTTTTTCCTGGCGGCGCTGCAGAACGTCAGCCCGGAGCTGCGGGAAGCGGCCGTGCTGGACGGGGCGGGGGCGGTCCTCCGGTTCCGGCACGTGACGCTCCCGGCGATCCGGCCGGTGGCGGGGTTCCTGGTGCTCCTCGCCGTGATCGGCGGGCTGCAGCTCTTCGAGCTGCCGTACATCATGCTGCAGAGCGCGTGGGCGGGGGATCACGGGCTGACGGTGGTCATGTACCTGTACGAGCAGGGCTTCCAGATCGGCGACCTCGGCTACGCCAGCGCCGTCGGGTGGGTGCTCGGGCTGGTGCTCATCGCGGCCGCCCTGCTGCAGCGGGCGCTCGCGCGGGGGGCCGAGGCGTGACGGCTCCGGGCACGACGACGATCTCCGGGGCCCGGGCGCCGGCGCTGCCGCCCGCCGTCCTCCGCCGGCGGGGCCGGACGGGACGCCCCCCGGCCGGCTCCGGACGGGTGCGGCGCCGGGCCGCGGACGCGGCGGCGCACCTGGCGCTCCTGCTCCTGGCGTCCGTCACGCTCGCCCCGGTCGCGTGGATGGTCGCGGCCGCGTTCAAGCACCGCGGCGACATCCTGCCGGCGGACGGGCGGCTCGCATCGCTGTTCGTCCCGCCGGGGGACGGGGCGTTCGGACGCGCGTGGGACCGCTTCACGCTGGAGAACTTCCGCGCCCTGTTCGAGCGTCTGGACCTCGGCACGGCGCTCGTGAACTCCGTCTTCTTCGCGGGCGCCTCGGCGATCCTGACGACGCTCGTCGCGGCGGCCGCGGGGTATGCGCTCGCGCGCGTCCGCTTCGCGGGACGGGGGCTCGTCTTCGGGCTCGTTGTCGCGGGGCTGATCGTGCCGGGGCCGCTGCTGCTCGCGCCGACCTTCGCGCTGCTGGACACGCTCGGGATGCTGAACAGCTACGCGGGGCTGATCGCGCCGGGCCTCGCCTCGGCGTTCGGCGTCTTCCTGTTCCGCCAGGCGACGCTGCAGGCCGTTCCGCGCGAGCTGGTCGAGGCGGCGACGATCGACGGGTGCGGGGAGGCCCGCGCGTTCTTCGCGATCGCGCTGCCCCTGCTGCGCCCGATGGTCGGGGCGTTCGTGATCGTCTCCTACCTCGCCGCGTGGAACAACTTCATCGCGCCGCAGATCGTCATCCAGGACGACCGCCTCTTCCCGCTCACCGTCGCCGTCGCGAACCTGCGCGGCAGCTACTCGGACGACTACGGCCTCGTGATGGCCGGTACGCTCGTCGCCGTCGTCCCCGTCGCCGTCGTGTTCCTCATGCTCCAGAGGGACTTCGTCTCCGGCATGCTCTCGGGTTCCGTCAAGGGATAGCCCATGCTCTCCGCAGCGCTCGCCGCCCTCGTCCTGCACGCTCCGGTTCCGCCCGCCCCCGCCTCGCTCGAGGAATCGCCCGGGTGGATCGCCGCGCCGGCGGACGGCGTGGGGATGCGGCTCTCCCCCGCCGCGGGTCGGGCGGGCGGGGCCCTGCGCCTGGACTTCGACTTCTCCCGCGGCGCCGGGTACGCGATCGCTCGCCTGCCGCTGGACCTCGATCTGCCGGAGAACTTCGAGGTCTCCTTCGATCTCCGCGCCGACGGGCTCCCCAACGACCTCGAACTCAAGCTGCTCGGCCCGGACGGCGGGGACACCGTCTGGTGGCACAACCGCAGGCGCCACCGCTTCACCGGCGAGTGGGAGCACCTCCGCAGCCGCCGGCGGCACTTCGAGTTCGCCTGGGGGCCGATGGGCCCGGACCGCCCGCTCGGCCGCATCTCGGGGCTCGAGATCGTCGTCACGGCGGCCGAGGGGGGCGTGGGGCACGCGCTGATCGACAACCTCACGATCCGCGAACTCCCGCCCGACCGCCCGTACGACGGCACGCCGCTCCTGCGCGCCGAGGGCGGCTCGCTGGCGGGAGGGCCGGAACTCGGCCCGGACGGGCGCCTCGCGTGGACCGTCGGCGCGGCCGGCGGCTCGCTCGTGGTCGACTTTGGCCGGCCGCGCGAGTTCTCGGCGCTCGTGCTCGAGTGGGAGGGCTCGCTCCGCTACGACGTCCTCGCCGACGGCGACCGCCCGTTGGGGCGCGGCCGCGGCGGGGGGCCGAACCACTTCTTCGCGCCGGAGACGCTGGCCGAGCGGCTGACGATCGCCGTCGAGCCCGGGGCCTATGGGACGCTGCGGGGCGTGCGCGTCCTGCCGGTCGGGGCCGTCCCCGACCGCAACGCGTTCCTGGAGCGCGTCGCCGACGACTTCCCGCGCGGCCTGCATCCGAGGAACTGGCTCCGCGAGAAGCCGTTCTGGACGATCGTCGGCGTCCCCGAGGACCGGAACGAGGCCCTCTTCGGCGAGGACGGGTCGCTCGAACTCTTCAAGGGCGGGCCGACGCTCGAGCCGTTCGTGCTCGCGAACGGGCGGCTGCTCACCTGGGCCGACGGACGGCTCGAGCAGTCTCTGCGGGACGGGTACCTCCCGATCCCGACCGCCCGGCGGTCCGGCGTGCCGGTGGAGCTGGAAGTCACGGCCGTCGCGGCCGGCGAGGCGGGCGCGTCCTCCGTGCACCTGCGCTACCGGCTCACGAACGCCTCCGCCGAGCGTCAGGAAGGGGCGCTCGCGCTGGCGCTGCGCCCGTTCCAGATCCTGCCGCAGTGGCACCGCCTCAACATCACCGGCGGGGCCGCGTTCGTGCCGCGCGTGGAGGCCTCGGCCGCCGGGCTGGCCGGCGACGGGTGGCGCGTCGAGGCGCGGTCGGCGCCGGGCGCGGCGATCGCGGGGACGCTCGGCGGCGGCGATCCGGTGCTCGCCCTCGCCGCCGGCAGTCTCCCCGACGGGGCCCTCACTCGCGCCTCTGCTTCTGCTTCGATCGCCTCATCCCCGCACGACGGGGACGCCTGCGGGCTGCTCGCCTTCGGCTTCGATCTGGAGCCGGGCGCATCCGCGTCGTTCTACGTCGACGTGCCGCTGCACGCGGGCTCCGGCAGCGCCGCCCCGGGCGCGGACCCGGCGGCGGCGTTCGAGCGGGTGCTCGCCGCGGCGTCCGAACGCTGGCGAGCCTTGCTCAACCGGGTCGAACTCTCCGGGCCCGCGCCGGCGCAGCGCGTCTTCGACACCGTCCGCAGCCAGATCGCCTACATCCTCGTCAACGCCGACGGACCGGGGATCCAGCCGGGGTCGCGCACCTACGAGCGGTCCTGGATCCGGGACGGCGCTCTCACCGGCACGGCCCTGCTCTACACGGGGCACCCCGAGCCCGTGCGGCGGTTCATCGACTGGTACGCGCCCCACCAGTATCCGAGCGGAAAGGTCCCCTGCGTCGTCGACCGCCGCGGGCCGGACCCGGTCGACGAGCACGACAGCACCGGGCAGCTCATCTACCTCATCAACAGGTACCACGACTTCACCGGCGACTCCGCGGTGCTCGCGGAGTACTACCCCGCCGTCCTCCGCGGCGTGGAGTACCTGCAGTCGCTCCGGGCACGGCGCATGACCCCGGAGTTCGCCGACCCGGACGCGCCGGCGCACGCGTTCTACGGGCTCGTCACGGAGTCGATCAGCCACGAGGGGTACTCGGCGAAGCCGATGCACTCGTACTGGGACAACTTCTTCGTGCTCCGCGGGTTCCGCGACGCGGCGGCGATCGCGGGCAAGCTCGGGCGCGGGGAGGACGCCCGCCGCCTCGGCGCGCTCGAGCGGGAGTTCCGCACGAACCTCTACGACTCCGTCCGTCTCGCCATGCGCCAGCAGGGGATCGACTACGTCCCCGGGTGCGTCGAACTCGGCGACTTCGACGCGACGAGCACCTCGATCGGCGTCTACCCCGTCGCGGAGCACGGGCGGATCCCGGAGCCCGCGCTGACCAACACGTTCGAGCGGTACTGGCGGCACTTCGTCGCCCGCCGCGACGGCGCGGCAGAGTGGCGCGACTACACGCCGTACGAGGTCCGCAACATCGGCACGATGGTCCGCCTCGGTGAGCCGGAACGGGCGGCCGAGATGCTCGCGTGGTTCCTGGAGGAACGCACGCCCCCGGGGTGGAACCAGTGGCCGGAGGTCGGGCACTCCGATCCCCGCTCGCCCGGGTTCGTCGGCGATCTGCCGCACACCTGGGTCGGGTCGGACTTCGTCAGCGCCGTCCGGAGCATGCTCGTCTACGAGCGTGAGACGGACGGGGCGCTCGTCGTCGCGGCCGGCGTGCCGGAGGACTGGATCGGCGGCGAGGGAACGCGCGTCCGTGGGCTCCCGACGCTGCACGGCCCGATCGGCCTGGACATCCGCCGGGACGGCGATCGGATCGTCGTCCGCCTGGGCGGCGAGGCCGCGCCGCCGGGCGGGATCGAGATCCGCTGCCCCGGCTCGGCGCCCGTCGCGGCCGCGACGGTCGACGGGCGGCCGATCGAGTTGCAGGACCGGCACGTCCGCGTGTCTGCGGCGCCGGCCGAGATCGTCTTCCACCCCGCGGGGCCGGGCGAGCCGCGGTGATCCGCCGCGGCCGTCCGCGCACGCCGCCGGCGTGCCCCGCGACCACACAGGAGAGAACACGATGAGCCATCCCCGTCCAACCGCCGCACTCGTCCTCGCGCTCGCCGCGGCCGGAGCCGCCGCCGAGCCCGTGCACATCTTCTGGTTCGGCAACAGCCACACCGGGTGGAACGGCGTGCCGGACTTCGGGGAGACGGGAGTGATCGACCTCTTCTCGTTCACGGCCGTGCAGGCGGGGCGGGAGGCGCCGATCAACTTCTGGTTCGTCCAGGGCGGGGCGGACCTGCGGGACCACTACCTGCAACGCTCGCGTCTGACCTCACGCCTGCCGGAGGGGGAGACGTGGGACCACGTGGTCCTGCAGGGGCACTCCGAAGAGAACATCGCCCAGCTCCGCAGCGATTTCAACAACTTCCACCTCGCCGGCAACGCCCTGGACGCGGAGGCCCGCATCACCAGCCCGGACGTCCAGACCATTCTCTTCCAGACGTGGGCTCACGCGCCGGGGCACGACGTCTACGCCGCCCAGGGCGGGCCGGTGCCGGACGTGCAGAACTATCACGAGCAGATGCGTTCCGCCTACCGGACGCTCGAGTCCACCATCAACGCGGCGCACGGGCCCGGCTCGGCGGAGGTGGCGCCCGTCGGCGAGGCCTTCGCGGCCGCGGGGTGGGACGCGTCCCTCTACCGCTCCGATTTCAACCACGCGAACGCCCGCGGCGCGTTGCTCGCCGCGCTCGTGCTGTACGGCACGATCTACGACGACCCGACGCTGCGCGACATCGAGGTCGCCTTCGGCGGCACGTCGGACCTCGAGCGCCGCCTGCTCGCGCTCGGGCTGGACGAGACGGACTGGCTGGAGATGACGGCGCTGGCCGAGGCCGTGCTGGTCCCGGCGCCCGGCCCGTTCGTTCTCGCCGCCGCCGCGGGCGTGCTGGGCGTCCGCCGCCGGCGGGGACGCTGAACGGATGCTCCGGCTGCACCGGCGCGGTCCCGCGCGGGCCGCGCCGGGCTTGTTGCGGTGATGAGCGTCACTCGGGGGCGGGGCCGGCGGGCGGACGGGCGCCCTTCGGCATCCCCGGAGGCTCCGTCCCCGCCTCGCGCTGCCGGCGTCCGAAGTCGTCCTCGCGGCAGAGCATGAGCCGCCCCATCCCCTCCATCACCCACGGGTGGGCGTGGAACCAGCGCCAGACCAGCCCGGTCCGGGCGTTCTCGATGGCGAGCAGCAGCGGGCCCTGGTCGATCGCGACGTAGTCGGAAGCGGCCCAGGGCGCCCCCCCGGGCCCGGCGAGATTGAACGCGTCGATGAACCCGAAGCCGCCGGACTGCGGCGCCCGCCAGACCAGCGGGGCGCCGTTCGGGAACTTGAGACTGCGGTAGTGCCGCAGCGCGGCGACCGCCAGCTCCGGCTCGAAGATGATCGCCGAGCCCGCGCCGTACGGGGCGATCGTGCCGTCCCCGTACGCGTCGGCGGGCACGTGCGTCGGGTAGTCGAACTCGGGGCGGGCGGGGCCCATCGGCAGCGGGTCCGGGTAGACGCCGGGCACGCGGTACCCCGCGGGGGCGTCGCTCGCGGTGAGGCCCCACGCGTCCGGGCCGAGCGTCGGGAGGCCCTCCGGGTTCTCGATCGCCTTGAGCCGGTGCAGCCGCACGGCCCGGCGGGAGTTCTCCCACCAGTCGACCGGGGCCCGGTGGGGCACGTTGAACAGGTCCGGGCGGTCCGGGCCGATCGAGAACCCGATCCCGGCGTAGTCGATCCACGAGTGCGCGAAGAACTTCGTGAACAGCGCGCCGGACCAGGGCGAGAAGGACATCGGGCCCGTGTCCGCGTACGCCCCGATCTTCCGCCGGAGCCGGTAGTAGGCCTCCGGCCCGACGCGCTTGTCCTCGTCGGGCGCGAGCGTCGAGATGAAGTAGACGAGGCGCTGCTCGTCGTCGGCGTCGGCCCAGAAGTACGGCAGGAGCGAGCCGGCGCCGGTGGGGTCGTTCTGGAAGTCGTTCGGACGCCAGCCGAGGCTGATGAACCCCTCCATCGGCGTGCCGTCGTGCTCGTCCCCCGCGGTGAAGAACGACCAGTCCGCGGCCGCGACCATCTGCCGGGCCAGCTCGTCCACCTCGCCGCCGAAGTAGCTCCCGGCGGTGAGGGCCCCGGCGAAGAGGATCGCGCTGTCGATGGTGCTGACGACGTCCTCGCTGCCGAGGCGGCGCGGGCCGCCGGTGCCGGCGTCGAGGAAGTGATAGAAGAGCCCGGCCTTTCGGTTGTTCGGGACGCCGAGCAGCGTGCTCAGGATCTTGCGGGCCCGGGCCTCGCCCTGCTCGCGGGTGATCCACCCGCGCTCCACCCCCACCACCATCGCCGAGAGCTGGAAGCCGACGCCCGCGACGCTGGCGATGTCCGCGCTGGAGCGGTCCAGCACGAGCCCGGTCGCCGGGTTCACGTGGCGGTCCGTCCAGAAGAACTTGAACGCGCCGAGCTGGATCTCCTCCAGCATCGCCTCGTCCTCGGGCGAGAACGCGAACGGCGGGCGGGGGCGGGCCGGGTCCGGGATCACGACGTACGGGCCCGGGTGCCCCGTGCGTTCCATCCACGCGGCGGCCGCGGCGTCGGGAGCGGGGATCTCGTCGCGCTTCTCGGGCGCCCCGGCGGCGGGCGCAGCGGCGGCGACGGCGGAGAGCAGCGCGAGCAGGGCGAATCGCGGAGAACGATCCATGGAGTTCGGCCTTCGTGCGGCGGAGCGGTTCCGCGCCGGGAGACGCGGCGGTCGGGGAAACGCGGACCTCGGGAATGAAGGCGCGCCGCGCCCGGGCGGGCGCGGCGCGAGCCGATCAGCGGCGACGCCGCGAGGCGAGCAGCCCGGCCGCGCCGAGGCAGGCGGCCGCGCCCGGCGCCGGGACGAGGAAGACGGCGTTGTTGAAGCTCACGGTGTACCCGTCGTCCCCGGCGGCGTTCGGGCTCGCCTGGATGAAGAACCCGCCCTGGGCGGCGAAGCCGGTGCTCTCGGGCCCGAAGAACCCGTTCTCGGCGTTCGCGACGGCGAGCCGCCCGCTCGACATCCCGTTGAAGATGTACTCGATCGTCGCCGCGTCCCCGTCGAAGGGGTCCGCGTCGTCGTCCGGGCGGTAGATCATCCGCAGGACCGCGTCCGTGCCGGTCTGGTACGCGTCGTTCCCGAAGGTGAAGAACGGGAAGAACGCGCCGAACGCGGCGACCTCGCCGTCGGAGGTCAGGCGGAAGAAGCCCTCCCCGCCGATGAGCGTGTCGAAGCGGAAGCCGGCCTCCTTCCGCGGGCCATCGTGGACCGGATCCAGGTTGATCGTCACGCTGATGTCGAACGCGCCCTGGTTGGCGAAGGCGGCCCGCTGCGTCCCGCCCGAGGTGCCGAACCAGCCGACGTGCTGGTTCGCGAAGCCGCCCGAGCCCGGGAAGCCCGTCTCCGTGAACTGCAGGCTCGGGAAGCTGTTGTTGACGACCAGGGTCGTGCCGGCGAAGTCGTTGAACCGGCGTTCCTGCACGATAAAGCTATCGATTCCAGTGACTTGCGCCGTGGCCGCAAAGCCGCAGACCACGGGCAGGATGCCGAGCAGAGCACGCATGGGAGTCTCCCTCTCAGGCCGCCGGGACGCCCGGCGGGGTGTTCCTTCCCCGCAGCATCCCACAAAATGTAACCGATTTCAAGGAAATTACCGGATCGCCCCGCACCGGGGGAGACGCGCCGCCGGCGGCGGGCGAGCCGGCCTTCCCGGGCCCGGGGCTACGCTCCCGTCCCATGCCTCCGAAGCTCATCACGTTCGACTGGGGCGGGGTCCTGCTCCGCATCTGCCGCTCGTTCGAGGAGGGCTGCCGCGCGGCCGGGCTCCCCCACCACCCCGACGTGCTCGACGAGGACCTCTACCAGGTCCGCCGCAAGCACAGCCTCGCGTACCAGGTCGGGCGCATGACGGCCGACGAGTTCTTCCAGCACTCGGCCGAGGCGACCGGCGGGCGGTACGGGCCGGAGGAGATCGCCCGCGTCCACGACGCGTGGCTCCTGGGGGAGTACCCCGGCGCGGTCGAACTGATCGACGAACTCAACGCCCTCCCCGGCGTCGAGACCGGGATGCTCAGCAACACGAACGAGCGGCACTGGCTGCGCCAGGCCGAGAGCGAGCACGGCCCGTTCTTCCCCGCGGCCGCCCGCATCACCCACCGCCACGCCAGCCACCTGCTCGGCTTCGCCAAGCCCGACGAGCGGATCTACCGCGCCTACGAGCGGGCGACCGGCTACGCGTCCGGGCAGATCCTCTTCTTCGACGATCTGGCCGAGAACGTCGAGGCCGCCCGGCGGTGCGGGTGGCACGCCGAGGTCATCGACCACACGGGCGACACGGTGAGCCAGATGCGCGAGCACCTCCGCCGGCACGGGGTGCTGTAGCCCCCGCCGCTGGAGCGGCCGGGTGGTCCGTCGCCCCTTGCCGGAGCGGGGTCCGCCCGAAGACGGCGAAGGCGCTCATTCTCTGCCGCAGCGGATGAGCACCTTCGGAGCACAACGCCCGGGCGGGCGCGGCTCAGCCCAGATCCACCGCCACGGCCAGTTCCGCCGTCCGCGGCTCCAGGCACTCCGTGGCCGTGCACGCCTGGAACGTCACGCCCAGGATCGGCGTCTCCCCCTCCTGCGCCCCCGGCACGCCGATCTCGGGCGCGTGCTCGAGCGCCACGCGGATCTCCACCTCCCGCTCGTACACCCGGATCCGCTCGACCCGATCCCCCTCCGGCGTCGGCACCGCGAACTCGTGCCCCGGCGGGTAGTCCGCGTACACCCGCACCCCCCGCCCGCTCACCAGCCCGACCCGCAGCGGCAGCAGCCCCCCCGCCCCACTCTCCGCCCCGCCGAGATCGCCCGCGTTGATGTGGTACCCCTCCGCGATCCGCAGCACCAGCGTGAAGCCCGCCGGCTCGTCCGGCTTCACCCGCACGCGGTCCGTGTCCGCGTAGATCTCCACCGGCGTGAAGTCTTCCTGCCGCCGCCGCTCCTCCGCCTCCTCCTCCTCGGCCTGCGCCGCGTCGAGCGCCGCCGAGGCCCCCAGCGCCTCCCGGACCCGATCGCCCCCCTCCCGCAGCGTCAGCATCCGCAGCAACGCCCGGCAGGCGTTCACGCTCGCGAGCGTCTGCCCCGCCACGGCCGGGCTCAGCGCCCGCAGCGCCGCGACGGCCCGCTCCAGGTACGGCTCTCCTTCGACCTCCATCTCCGGGGCCGACCCCGCCGCCTGCCCGAACTCCCGCAACGCCTCGTGCAGGTCCAGCAGCGCGTGCACCATCACGCTCGACCCGCTCGGCGTCGCCCCGTCGTAGGTCGACCGCGCCCGGACGAACAACTCCACCCCACCCCCCCACCCCACCCGCCACCCCCCCACTCCCAGTCCCCCTCCCACCCTCGTCCCCGCCACGCCCGCGCCCCGCCCGCGTGTCGAAGAACCCGCCGTCCGGCGCGCCGAAGTCCTCGACCGCCCGGTCCGCGATCTGCCTTGCCCCCGCGAGCAGGCGCGCGGCCTCCGCCTCCGGGTCCGCCCCGTGCCCGCGCTCGCGCACCGCCCGCGCCAGCCCCACGAGCCCCGCCACCGCCCACGCCGCGTCCTCGAGCACGCCCATCGGGCCGGCCTGCCCCCCGCCCGCGTCGCCCCGCCACGACCGCCGCACGCTCACCCGCTCGTCCGTCAGGTGCTCCAGCAGGAAGTCCGCCGCCCGGCGCGCCGCCTCGAGCCACGGGTCGCCGGACTCGCTCGCCCGCCCCCCCGCCTCCGCGTCCTCCGGCGGCGGGAGCAGCGAGGCCCGCGCGATCGCCGCGATCATCATCCCGTTCCAGGCGGTGACCGCCTTGTCGTCCAGGTGCGGCTGCCGGCGCCGCATCCGGACCGCGAGCAGCCGCCGGTTGATCTCGTGCAGCCGTGCCCGGAACGCCTCGGGCTCCATCCCGAACCGCTCGGCGAGCCGGTCCGGGCGGTCGTCCAGGCGCAGCACGTTCCGCGCCGGCTCGTCCGGCGTGGGCGGGTGGTGCGGGTCCCGGAAGTTCGGCCCGCGGTCCAGCCCGTAGACCCGCCTGGCGAACTCGGCGTCCTCCTCCGGCAGCGCCGCGTCGAACTCCTCCGGCAGCCAGAGGTAGTTCAGCCCCTCGCGCCCGTCCACCTCGGCGTCCTGCGCGCTGGAGAACGCCCCGGTCCGCGGGTCCGTCATCTCGCGGAGCACGTACGCGATCGTGCTCCGCGCCACCGCGGCGTACTCCGCGTCCCGGTACGCCTCCGCCGCCTCGGCGTAGACCAGCGCCAGCAGCGCCTGGTCGTAGAGCATCTTCTCGAAGTGCGGCACCAGCCAGACCGCGTCCACCGCGTAGCGGTGGAACCCGCCGCCGACGTGATCGCGGATCCCGCCGGCGAGCATCCTGTCGAGCGTGAACCGCAGGGCGTGGTCCACGCTCCGCCGCGTCTCGGGGTCCACCACCCGCCGCGCGTCCAGCAGGAACTGCGGGAAGACCGCCTGCGGGAACTTCGGCCCCCCGCTCCCAC
>CAYMFP010000039.1:0-16744 GCA_964389385.1 uncultured Phycisphaeraceae bacterium
CGAAGCGTCGCACCTCGACGAGTTCGCGGAGGGCGTTGCAGCAGGCCTCGGCGTCGGGCCCCTCGGCGATGATCTCGAGCACGGTGCCCTGGGTCGCGGCGAGCATCATGATCTCCATGATGGAGCCGCCGTTGACCTCGTCGCCGGTGGCGGGCTTGCGGACGCGGAGGGAGCAGTTGAAGCCGGCGGCGGTGTCGACGAACGACATCGCCGGACGGGCGTGCAGCCCGAGCCGGTTGCGGATGGTGATCTGGACCGAGCAGCGCTCAGGCACCGGCGCTCTCCCCGATCGCGTGCGTCCCGGACGCTCCGGGGTCAGCCGGTGAGCTGCTGCGAGTCGGCCTCATCGAGCAGTTGCACGACCTCCTCGCGCGACCCCGCCTGCCGGAGGAATCGCCGGAACGTGTCCTTGCTCAGGTTCTTGAAGATCGCCTCCATCGCCTGGAGGTGCTCCTCCGGACGGTCCTCCGGGCTGAGGAGCAGGACGACGGAGTAGACGGGCTGCTTGTCGAGGCTGTTGAAGTCGATGCCGCGCTGGCTGAGGCCGATCGCGGCCGCCATCCGCTGGATCCGCGGGTGCTTGACGTGCGGGACGGCGACGCCGCGCCCGAAGCCGGTCGACCCTTTCTTCTCCCGGTCGAGCAGGCGTTGCATGAGTTCCTCGCGGACCGCCGGGTCGGCGGCCCCGGCCGCGAGGAGCGCGTCGACGAGCTGCCCGATCACGGCGTCTCGCTCGGTCGCCTCGAGGTCCGGAAGGATGGCTTGTTCGACCACAATCTCGGTGAGCTTCATGCCGTGTGCGCCCTCAACGCCGGCGGGTTGTCCGCCGGGATCTCCCCGCCCCGTGCTGCCGGACCACCCCGTACGCCGCCCCGACGCGTCAGCGCGCGTGGTGCTTGTCGACCTTGAGCTTCTCCTTGAAGTCCGTGAGCTGGCGCACGCACTTCTGCGTCACCTGGTCGATCGCCTGGTAGAGGTCTTCCGATTCCGCGTGCGAGACGAAGGCGGGCGCCTTCTCGACGTCGACGACCAGCTCGGCCGTGAAGAAGTGCGGCCGGTCCGACTTCGTCAGCGTGTACGTCGCCATCTGCGTCCCGTCGTAGTACTTCGGGAGCTTGGAGCCCTTCTCGGTGGCGTGGGCGCGGATCGCTTCCGTCACTTCGATCCCGGGCCTGGCGACAACCTCGATGCGCATCGTGCCTCCGATCCTCGTGCGGGGGACGCGCCCGCGTCCCCCGGCGTGCCCCGTGCCTTCGACGGCCTCCGCCGCGGGGACGCACACTCTAGCGGCCCCGCCGTCCCGCGTCGGCTCAGACGGGACGCCCCCCCTCGCCCTCCCCGCGGTCCCGCAGCGCCCGCTCCTGCTCCAGCCGCACCCGCTCCATCACCTCCGCCGGCGAGGCGTCCGGCGGCAGGTCCGCCGCCGACTCCAGCGCGTCCGGCGTGAGGACGCCCGCGGTGATGACGAACCGCAGCGCCTGGTCGACCGTCATCTCCATCTCGTACAGCTCGTCCTTGCGGCAGTTGATCGTGAAGCCCGTGAACGGCGTGGGGCTGGTCGGGATGAAGACCGTGACGACCTCGCCCTTCGCCCGGCGGTGCATCTCCGGCGTCGCGGGCCCGCTCACGAGCCCGATCGTCCAGATCCCGCGGCGCGGGTACTCGACGAGCACGACCTTGTTGAAGGCCATCGCCCGCTCCCCGAGCACCAGGTCCACCACCTGCTTCACGTGCGGGTAGACCTGCTTGAACCCCGGGATCTTGCTGATCAGCCGCTCGAAGAAGCCGTAGAGCTTGCGCCCGAAGTAGTTCGTGACGAACACCCCGGCGAAGTAGATCAGCAGGATCGCGATCAGCAGCCCCAGCCCGCCGAGGTACCAGTAGCGGTCCCAGATCTCCTCCAGCCGGTCCCCGCGGATCTCCCGCCGGATCTGCTGCCGCCGCGCCTCCGGGAACGTCCCGTCCGAGAGCCGCGAGAGTTCGAGCCCCTGCCGCTCGCGCTCCTCCAGCCGCGCCGTGATCACCTCCGGCGACACCGTGAACCACCGCGGCAGCTGCCCCTCGTCGACCACCTGCGGAACCGCCTCGATCACCGCCATCCGGATGCCCGCGTTGATCGGCTCGGCCACGGCGCGATAGACGAAGACGAACGCCTGCACGAGCAGCCAGAGCGTGAGCACCGAGGGGAGCAGGATCGCCAGACCCCGCCCGAAAAACCTCTGAAAATCGCCGGTGAAGGTCCGTCGCTCGCGCATCGCTCGGGGGACCACCTGTTCTGGGGTCTGTTTGCGGGCCGGACTCGACCGGCCGGGAGTGCTCCGGGGCGGAGAGTCTACGGGGCGACCGTCCGCGAGACGCACGCCGGGGCGCCCCGGGTCCGGGCGCGGCTTCTTGCGCATCCCGGCGCCGGTCGGCGCTCCATGGCCAACAAAGGCGCCGTGCAAGCCGCCCGTTGTTCCAGCGACAGAGGTGGCCGGACGATGACCGGGGGGAGCAGTTCTGCCTGAACAGGGTTCATTCCTGCCTGTGCGGGTTGTTCAGCCACCCTGCCGTGCGGGGTGTCGGGGACGCGCCGTCCGCCGGGTTCGGCCGCGAGGCGGCGGCCGTGGCCCGTCGACCGCCCGCGCACTTTGACGAGGAGCAGTAATGGACCGCAGTTCGGCGCAGCATCGGATCGGAACGCGCGGTGGTCGGTCGACGGCCGCGGACGGACGGGCGGCGCTCGGTTGCGGCCAGGAGGCCCAGGCGAGGCGGCGAACGGTGGCGGCGGTGCTGGCGGCCGCGGCGCTGACGGCGGCCCCCGCGTCCGGCGCCGACCCGGAGATCCGGACGTGGGTGGGAGACCCCGATGGGGCCGACGCCCCCTGGTGGGACCATGCGAACTGGGCGGAGTCGGTCTCCCCCACCTATCTAAACATCGCGTACTTCGGGCCGGCGGCGCAGAGCCCGTCGAAGATCGATGGGTATGTGTACGCAACGGTGGGCGGGATTCACCTCGGCGACACCTCGCACCTCGGGGCGTCGCCGGTCCTCGTGTTCGACCATTGGTTGGAACTCCTCGGCGGGATCAGGAGCGTGACGACCGGGCCGCAGACCTGGGTCTTCGGCGGATTTGGCGACATCATCCTGTGGGACTACATCACGGGCGACGCCGTTGCATTCGAGATCGGCGAGCAGCAGACGCTGATCGTGGAGCCGTGGCTCTATGCGGCCGACGGCCTCTTGCTGCTCGGGGAGGGGGACTACATCTTCCGCGGCGTCATCCACTCCTACGGGTTGAACAAGGCCGGTTTCACGCTCGATACGTCCGGGCGCGTCCGCCTGGAGAACCGGATACTCTTCGAGTCCGGCGTGTCGGTCCTCCGGGGGACGCTCGAGATCGCGCACGCGGACGCGCTCAGTTCCGTCGGCGGGCTCTCGATCGGCGGCGCCGGCGAGACCGTGACGATCCGCGACGACGTCGACGGCATGCTGGTGATCGACACCGAGGACGCGGACGGCATCGACCTGCAGGGCCACGTCCGGTTCGAGGGCGACGGCGGGATCCGGTTCGAGGACGACGCGACGATCGCCGGCGCGACCGCGATCGCGAACCACGTGACCGGCGGCGGCGTTGCCTTCATGGGGAAGGTGACGAACCCCGGGCATGATCTGGCGATCGACGGGGCGTCCACCGCGGCGACGGGGTTCCAGACCTACGCGGTGGAGGGGGATCACACGCTCGACGTCGGCGCGCCGCTGGTGATCGGGCACATCGAGTTCGCCGCGGCCGACCGCGTCCTGACCCTCGCCGACGCGGGGCGCACCGGCACGCTCCTCTACCAGGGCGACGACGCGATCGACGCGACGCTCCGCATCGACGTGAACGGGGCGGTCCTCGGGGGCGATCTGCACGTCACGGGCGAACTCGCCCTCCTCGGCGGCACGGTCGAGATGGGCGGCGAC
Organism: uncultured Phycisphaeraceae bacterium; assembly: GCA_964389385.1. Lineage (GTDB taxonomy): Bacteria > Planctomycetota > Phycisphaerae > Phycisphaerales > UBA1924 > CAYMFP01. The sequence goes on from CAYMFP010000039.1 coordinate 3,946, forward strand.
AACACGATCGACGGCCTCCTCCGCGTCGACGGCAGCGATGTCACCATGTCCGGCGCGAACACCATCGAGAGCGCCGGCGAGATCGAGGTATACGGCGGCGCCCTCCTGCTCACCGGCGACAACGCCATCGACGGGCAGATCATCGCGTACGGCGGCACGGCCGAACTCGCCGGCGACAACCGCGCCGGGCACGGCACGGTCGGCGCCGTCGGCGGGACGCTGACCCTCTCGGGCGTCCACGCGGCGCCGTCCGGCACGGTGGGCGTGTCCACCGGCGGCACGATCGTGCTGGAGGCCGACGCGATCAAAGACCACGTGAACCTGTTCGTGACGACGATGGGCGGCGGCACGCTGCGCAACCTCTCGGGCGCAACGGCCGTGATCGACCCGGGCTCGACGCAGCTCTACGCCGACCTGCGGCTCGAGGGCGCTCCGATCGTCTTCGCCGGCGCGGTCGACGTCCGCGGCCCGCTCGCGATCACCAGCGAGATCTCCGCCGGGGCCGGCTTCGAGGGCGCGATCGCCAACGACGGGGGGCACGACCTCGGGATCGTCGGCTCGGGGTCGCTCTCGCTGTGGGGCGGGTACTCGTTCGCCGGAGATCACGACCTCGCCGTTGCGATCGACGGCGAAGCCTTCATCGACGGCATCGTCGACGCCGCGGGCGACTCCGAGCTGCGGATCCTCACCGGCGGCGCCGGCGTGCTGACGCTCGGAGGCGACAACGACATCGACGGCCGCCTCCTGCTCTCCGGCGGCGTGGTGGTGGTCTCCGGCGACAACAGCGGCTCGGACGGCGCCCTGACCGTCGACGGCGCCGACGTCACGTTCGCGAGCGCCGCGGCGCTGTTCGACGGGCAGGGCCTCTCGGTGAGCGGGCACGGCTCCGTGCTCCGCTTCCTCGACCAGCCGACGCTTGCGCAGGACATCGCCGCCCCCGGCGGCGTCCGCTTCACCTTCGACACCGCGGGCGCCACGCTGCGCCACACCGGCGCCATCGCCGTCTCGGGCACGGGCGGCGGAATGCGGACGATCGGCGCGGGCGTCCTGGAACTCGCCGGCGACTACACCGGTTTCGACGGCGAACTCGCCGCCGGCGGCGGCACGCTCCGGCTGCTCGGCGACCTCCCGCTCGCGGCCGTGAGCGTCGAGCACGGCGCCGTGCTCGACGGCTCCGCGGCGATCGGCTCCCTCTCCGCCACCGGCGTTGTCTCCCCCGGCGGCGACGCGATCGGCTCCTTCACGCTCGGCGAGGGAGACTTCACCCTCGGCGTGACGGGCGTCCTCGACGTGCAGGTCGCGGCGGACGGCCGGTCGGACCGCGTCGTGGTCGAACGCGGCGACGCCACGCTCGGCTCCGGCGGCACGATCCGCGTCTCCCGCATCGCCGGCGAGTCCGGCAAGCTCGAGCCGGGGGTGGTCTTCGCGGTCATCCGGACGCCGGAGGGCGCCGTCAGCGACCTCGGCGTCCGCGTGGAGGACACGGCGACGCTCGACCTGGAAGGCCGCGTCGCCGACGACGGGCGGAGCTACATCCTGAGCATCGCGAGCATCGGCGACATCGGGGGTGGGGACACCGGCGGCGGTCCCGGCGGCGACGCGCCCGGCCTGCTCCTCGACGGCGCTATCGGCGCGGCGGTGAACGCCATGAACGGCGGCGGCGTCCGCGGGCAGGAGCTGTTCAACGCCGTCGCGCTGCTCGACGCGACCCGGCAGCAGGCGTTCGTCACCCAGACGCGCCGGGGCGGGCAGGCCTCGGTCGTGAGCGTGCCCTCCGTCGCGGCCGCGGAGGCGACCAGCTTCGTCACCGTCAACGCCAACTACCTGGCCGCACGCCGCCAGGAGGCGCCGGCCGCCTACCGCCTGGCCGCGAACACGAGCGTCGTCTCCCTCCGGGCCGACCCCGTCGCCGCGGCGTTCGAGAACTGGGACGAGACGGTGGCGGCGCACGAGGCGGCGCAGCGCCGCTGGTCCGCCTACGCCAAGTCCTACGGCATCTTCGCCGGGGCCGACGAGTCCGACGATCGCGTCGGCTACGACGCGTCCGGCGTCGGCGCCCAGGCCGGCATCGACTACGCGTTCACCGACGACCTGCTCGCCGGGCTCGCCGTCGGCTACGCCTACACCGACGTCGACGCCGAGGGCGCCGACATCCGGACGACGGCCGACACCCTCCGCTTCGGCCCCTACGCGAGCTGGCGCCGCGGGCGTTTCGCCGTCGTCGGCTCCGTGTCGCTCGGCCTGCACTTCTACGACGTCGACCGGAGCACCGTCGTCGGCTCCAGCAGCGCCGACTTCGAGGCGTGGGACCTGACGACCTACGCCGGCGCCGGGTACACCTTCGAACTCGAACGCCTGTCGATCACGCCCGAGTACTCCCTCCAGCACACCTACTTCAAGCGCGACGGCTACACCGAGAACGGGCTCGACGGGCTGAGCTACGGGGGCTACGACGACCACGCGCTGCTCCAGCGCGTCGGCGTCCGCCTGCGGACCACCTTCAGCACCGACGCCGCCACGTTCACGCCCGAGCTTTACGCCGGCTGGCAGCACGACTACCTGAACGACACCGGCTCGGTCGCGGCGGCGTTCGCGGCCGGCGGATCGCGGTTCAACATCCGGGCCGCCGACACGGACCAGGACCAGGCCTACTTCGGCGCCGGGCTCGCCGTGGAACTGCGGAACCGCCTCGACCTGTTCGCCCGCTACGAGGGCCAGATCGGCCGGGACGCCCACGCCCACGCCGTGGAGGTCGGGGTGCGGCTGAGCTTCTGAGCCCCGCCCGCTCCGGAACGCCGGCCGGATCCCTCAGTCCCACGCCCGCGCGGGGATGTCCAAAAAGACAGCGGCCCCGTGCGGAGCCGCACGGGGCCGGGAAGTGGGCCTGAATGGACTCGAACCATCGACCTCACCCTTATCAGGGGTGCGCTCTAACCAGCTGAGCTACAGGCCCGGGATGTCGGCTCCGTGTCCGCCGGGAGGCGGGGTCCGGAGCGGTGGGGAGTGTAGCCCGGGTTCGGGCGGGCGTCATGCCGGGTGCGCCGCACTTTGCACGTCCCGGGGGGCGTTCGGGCGCGGACGGACTCAGGTGAGACGGGCGGGAAGGGTGAGGAGGAACTCGGCCCCCTGCCCGCGGCGGCGGACGAGGGTGAGGTCTCCCCCGAGTTCGCGGGCGAGCCCGCGGGCCAGGGCGAGCCCGAGCCCGAGCCCGGGGCGTCCGGCCCGGACGGCCGAGGCGCCGCGCTGGAACTCGCTGAAGACCGCCTCCCGCGCCTCCGGCGGGATGCCCGGGCCCCGGTCCGCGACGAGGATCTCCAGGCTCGGGCGGCGCAGGTCGCTCTGGACGACCTCGGCCGCGAGGGTGATCTCCCACCGCCGCGGGTCCAGCACGCGGTCGTCCGGGCGGGCGTACTTGCAGGCGTTCTCGACGAGGTTGAGCAGGATCCGCTCCACGGTCTGCGTGTCGGCCCGGACGGTCGCCCGCGCGAGCGCGGGATCGGCGAGCCCCTCCGCCGACACGCGCATGTCGCTCTGCCGGGCCCGTTCCGTCAGCGGGGGCAGGATCGCGCCCAGGAGTTCCGACGCCGCGATGGGACGGCCCGCGGTGGGGCGGCGGCGCTGGTCGAGACGCGCATATTCCAAGACGTTCTCGACGATCGCCCCGAGGCGGCGGGCCTCCTCCCGGAGCGTGGCCAGGTAGCGCTGCCGGGCCTCGTCGTCGGGGACCATCCCGTCGGCGAGCATCTGCGAGTAGAGCGTGAAGGTGGTCAGGGGGGTGCGGAGTTCGTGGGTGACGGCCGAGACGAACCGCCCCCGGCGCTCGGAGAGCTGGATGGACCGGCGGAGGACGACGGCCATCGCCACGGCGGCGGCGACGACCGCGGCCCAGGCGGCGCAGAGCAGCAGGCGCAGGGGCGTGAGGGTCGGGAGCGTCGGGAGGGCCGCGGGGCCGGCGTCGAGCCGCACCGGCAGGGTCGCCAGGAGCAGGGCGGGGTCGGTCCCGCCGGGGCGCTGCCCCTGGACCGGGACGAGGCGGGCCTCGGGGAGGAGGATGCGTGCGGCCCGCAGGAGCCGGTCGTGCAGGGCGGGCCAGTCGAGCCAGAGCCCCTGCGTGACCGCCCGGTCCCCGATCGCGGCCCGGCGGATGAGGAAGAGTTCGAGCCCCCCCTCGGGGTTCTCGGCCCAGACGGCGCGGAACGGGGAGACCTCGACCCGGGCCGGGGGCTCGGTCGCGAGGCGGAGCGGGATGCGGGGCTCCCCGGCGTCCTCGAGCAGCAGCTCGCGGGCGAGGTCGGCCATGCCGGGGTGGTCGGCGGGAGAGGCGGCCCGCCGGTCCGGCGGGGTTTCCGGCGCCGCGCCGGGATCGCCGTCGTCGGGCGGGTGGAGGCGGAGGAGGGTGGGGTCGGCGAGGCTGATCTGGCGCTGGTTCGCCTGGAGCGCGGCCTCGAAACGGGCGTAGTACTCGCTCTCGGAGCGGCTCTCGGACGAGGGGAGGTCCGGCGCGGAGGCGACCGCGGGGGCGTCGAGGAGGGCCGGCTCCAGGAGCCCGCCCAGGGCGCCGGACTCGAGCAGGCGGCGGAGGCGGATGACGGCGGTCTGGCCGCGGACGAGGGCTGTGGCGTCGGCGAGGGCGGACTCGGCGGCCTGGAGGAGCGGGCCGGTCGGGGCCTGCGGGCTGGTGATCCCGCCGTCGGGGTCGATCTGGAAGTGCAGGCGGATGAGGGAGGCGACCTCGCCGGACGGCTCGCCGAGCAGCAGCGGGCTCGGGACGAGGGGAGCGGCGGGGTCCTGGTCCTGGAGCATGCGGGCGTAGGCCCGATCGGCCGCGTAGAAGGGCTGGTAGTGGAAGTAGGGCCGCGCGGACTCCCGCGTGATGAGCGGCGTGAGGAAGGCGTCGAGGCGCCAGAGGGTGAGACGGATGTTCTCCTGGTGCATCGCTTCGGCGCGGGCGATGGCCTCGCTGCGTTCCGAGCGGACGACGGGGACGGAGAGCGCGACGAGCCCCGCGAAGACGAGGGCGATCGCGGCGAGGAAGAGCGTCCAGGCCCTGAGCCGGCGCGCGGTCATGCGGCTGCCCTCCGCGGAGGAGTTGCACCACAGAGGGCACAGGGGGCCACAGAGGAGGGGGCGGGTCGCGGGAAAACCTGGGCGGAGCGAGACGCCGAGGAGAGGCGGGCGGCCACGGAGCGCGGCACGGCCGGCTGCCCGGAGGCGCGGGGCGCCGCAGGGCGGTGCCCGGCAGAATGGCGGCGCGGCGGGCGAGCGAGCATCCCCCCAGCATCTCGCTCCGTGGCCCTCCGTGCTCTCTGTGGCGAACGGATCACGTCGGCGTCCCGGCGGGAGGCGTGGGTGCGGCGAGCATGTAGCCGCGGCCGCGGACGGTGGCGATGACGCGGGGGGCGGACGGCGAGTCGTCGAGGGCTTCGCGGAGGCGGGCGACGGCCATGTCGACCGTACGGGTCTGCGTGCCCCGCGGATCGAAGCCCCAGACGCGCTGGAGGAGTTCTTCGCGGGAGACGGCCCGCCCGGCGTTGGCGGCGAGGTAGGCGAGCACCTCGGCCTCGCGTTCGGCGAGGGGGCGGACCTCGCCGGAGGGGAGGATGGCCTCGCGGCGGTTGAAGTCGACGGTGCGCCCGGCGAGTTCGAGGCGGGCGGTGGGGCGGGGGCGTTCGGGCGAGCGGCGGAGCACGGCCTCGACGCGGGCGATGAGTTCGCCGACGCCGAAGGGCTTGACGACGTAGTCGTCCGCTCCGACGCGGAGGCCCTTCACGCGGTCCGCCTCCTCGCCCTTGGCGGTGAGGAAGATGACGGGCAGCGCGGGGCGGGACTTGCGGAGTTCCTTCAGCAGTTGCAGCCCGTCGAGCCCGGGCATCATGATGTCGAGCAGGGCGAGGTCGATCTCCGCGGAGAGCCCGAGGCGCAGCCCCTCCCGCCCGTCGGCGGCCTGGAGGACGTGGTACCCGTTGAACGAGAGGGCGTCGGCGACGCCCTGGCGGATGGGGGCGTCGTCCTCGACGAGGAGGATGGTGGGGCGCGGGGTCATGCGGTGTCCGCCGGTCCTCGCTCGGAGATCCACGGGTCGAGGACGCTCAGCAGGGGGGGGAGGTCCCGCGTCACCGTGGCCCAGAGGCTGTCGAGGTTGATGTCCCAGTAGACGTGGATCATGCGGTTGCGCATGGCGACGACGTCACGCCAGGGGACGGCCGCGAGTTCGGAGCGAGCGCCGTCCGAGAGGCGGTTGGCGGCCTCGCCGATCTCGGCGATGCAGTGCATCAACGCACGCACGAGCATGCGGTCGGCGTCGAGGTCGGCCCGCTCACGGCCGGCGATGAAGGCCGCGGCCTCCCGCGCCGCGTCGACCATGTGCCGGATCCGGATGAGGTCCGCCTCAGGCGGCTGCGTATTCGACATGCGATTCTCGGACAACGCGGTCGCGGAAGTATCGGCTGAGGTCCTCCGGCGTCCGCAGGTCGACCCGGCGGCCGAGCAGGTCGGCGAGTTCGTTCTCGAGGCGCGCCATCCCGATCAGGCCGATGCTGGACCCGGGTCGGAACCAGACGAGGACGTCGACGTCCGAGTCCGGGCGGAAGTCGTCGCGGAGGACGGAGCCGAAGAGGGCCAGGCGCACGATGCCGTTGCGGCGGCAGAACTCCGCGATCCGCTCGCGCGGGAGGGTGATGCGAGGGTGGGAGGGAGCGGGCTCGGGCATGGCTCGGGGCATGGTATCGCGGTCCCGCACGCCCGCGTTCCGCCCCGGGCCGGTGCCGGAGGCGGGCTCCGGCGGGAAGGGCCGCGGCCGCCGGCGGGCGGCCGCGCCGGGGAAAGCGCGGATCACCAGGTGTACCGGACGGTGTACGTCACGGTCTGCGCCCCGTCGGCGGGGACGGTCACCGGGAAGTGGATCGTGCTCGCGTCGATCCGCTCGAAGTCGGCCGACCGCTCGGTGATCTCCCAGTTCGTCCACCGGTAGAGCACCTCGGCGACGATCACGTCGACCGGCTCGTCCTTGCGGTTGCGGACCTCGATCTCGATCGTCTCGGTCAGGGTGCGCCGCCCCGCGTCGACGGTGAAGCTGCGCTGCGTGCGCTCGCCGACGACGTCGAAGGCGTTGCCGAGGCGGATGCGCACCTCCTCGTTCCGCGGCGTGTGCCCCAGCACGTCCTCGCCGATGAACTCGAGCGTGCCGTCGTCCTCGTTGAGCTGGCTGACGCGGACGCGCCCGGCCGGGAGGGGGATGCCCAGCCCGTGCTCCTCCGCGTTGTCGAACTCGACGTAGACCGCGACGTCGTCGGGCGAGCCGAGGCCGAAGTTGCGGTCGGTCATCGGCTGCCCGTACGGCTGGAACCGGGGCGTGCCGTTGTAGACCAGGACCTTCCGGGCCGGAACGCCGCGGGCCGCGTCGAACAGTTCGATCTGCATCGTCGAGTTGTCGGGGATCGTGACGCGGCGCCCGAGGGTGTAGAGGTGGTACTCGAAGAACGAGCGCTCGGCGAATCCGGCATCGGCGGCGGCGGCCACCTCCATGCCCCTGTACATCCTCTGGGGCTGCGGCGGCTGCGGGGCCCGGTGCACGTCGCCCGCGATCAGCTTGAGCTGCGCGTCCCGGTACGTCGCCCCCGACTGGTTCAGGATGCTCGACCAGCCCGAGACGTCGAGCGTCCCCGAGTTGCCGTCCGCCCCCTCGGCGAAGACGAGGTTGTAGTCGGCCCACCAGGTGATGCCCTGCGTCTCGTACGCGACGCGGACCTCCTGCTCCTCCGGCCCCCCGTTCTCCACCCGCCACAGCAGCGTCGGCGTCGTGATCAGACCCTCCGGCAGCGCGGGGAAGGAGATGCCCTCGAACCCCGAGAGCAGCTGCACCGAGCCGTCCGCCATGCGCAGGATCGGGTTGCTCCCGGCGGCCAGCAGCGTGCCGGTGAGTTCGACCGTCTGGTCGCCCCGCACGCTCGTGACGGTGACCTCCTGCCCGACGTACTTCTCCAGGAGCTTCTGCGGCCCGACGAGGTCGAACTGGTAGCTCTGCTCGAGCACCGACGTCCGGTCCGGGCTCGTGAGGCTGACGAAACTCACCGTCGTGGGGTCGATCAGCGCGGCGACGCCGGTGAACTCGTGCTCGCCGATCCCGCTCGGGAGGTCGACCCGGCGCACGTGCCGGACCACGGCGTACCCCGGCACCTGCTGCGGGCCGCCCCAGTAGTTCATCCCGGAGTTGCCCATCGAGCCGGGGATCGGGCGGTACACCTCCGGCGGGACGGCCCCGGGCTGGGCCCGGGAGTAGATCGTCAGGCTGACGTCCCCCGGCAGCGGCTCGGCCTGCCGCGGGGCTCCGCGGTCCGGGTTCGGACGCGTGGCCGTCTGGGCGCTCTGCGCGGCCGCGGGCAGGCTCAGGCCGGCGACGGCCGCGAGAACGGCGGGGATCGTGCGGGTCATCGGGGCGGAGGAACGGATCGTGGTCATGGTCGTGGGCTCCCTCGGGCGTGCGTCCTGCTGAAGTAGCTTCGTGTTCGAGGCCCGGGAACGGGCGGCGCCGGCGGTGGCGGGCGTCGCCCGGAGGGTCGTGTCTTCGGAGGAAACGCCCCGGGCGATCCTCCCTTGCCGCGGATTCATCCGCGGTTGCGGAGCAGCACGATCTCCCCGTCGATCAGGACGAGCACGTCGCCCGGGACGGCCATCAGGCCCTGCCGCCCCTCGCGGGCGAGGCGGGCGAGGAGATCAAAGTACGCCTCGTCGTCCGGGGTCAGCGTGCGGCCGGGCTCGAGGGCCCCGCCGCGGTCGATCAGACGCCCGTCGACCCACCGGCCGTCCTGCCGGTAGAGCGTCCGGTCGGCGACCTGCTGGATCGCCGGTCCGGGGGCGCCGTCGGCCGGCCGCGCGCCCCCGGCCCCGCCTCCGCTCCCGGGGAGTCCGGCGCTGAACCGCGGCGAGCCCGCCCGCGCGGGGGCCGCGGACTCGAGCATCCGGTTGTCCGCGAGCTGCTGCGCCACGGCCTCGGCGCCCGTGCGGTTGCGGATGTTCCGCCGCCCGAGTTCCTCCGCCGCGTAGGCGTACAGGTCCAGGCCCGCGAGGTCCTCCGGCTCGGCCGCGAGGAACGCGGTGTACTCCGTCAGGATGCCGAACTCGGTCGAGAGGCGCACGATCTCGTCGACGAGTTCCTTGAAACGCCCGGACCCCGCGTCGAAGTCCTCCGAGGCCGAGGCGACGCGGATCTCGTCGAGCAGCTGCCCGATCTTGCGCTGCGCCCACAGGCGGCGGACGAAGGCGTTGTCGTAGCTCGCGGCCGACGCCCCCGGCGTCAGCGTGGCGACCACGGCGCGCCCGTCGCGGCCCGGGCGGTCGGCCTCGATGCTCAGCGTCAGCTCCTCCAGCCCGCGCGTCGTGCGTCCGACCACCACGATCCGGTCCCCCTCGAAGACGTCCGGCAGCGCGCCCGGCAGCACGTCGCGCAGGGCGCCGGCCGCGTCGGCCCCGCCCGCGTGCGCCCGGAGCACGGGCGACGTGACGATCGGCCCGTAGAGCTGCCGGTACACCTGCCCGACGGCCGCCTCGACGTCCTCGCTCGGGCGCACGAACCGCGCCGTGGCGCGGGTGCGCGTCGCGATCGTGTTCAGCAGCGGAGCGTTCACGTCGTTCCCCACGCCGAACGTGAAGACGCGGCGGTCGTGGCGGTTCGCCGCCTTCGCGGCCGCGGTGATCTCCGCCTCCCGCGTCACGCCCACCGTCGGCAGCCCGTCCGTCAGGAAGAGCACGACCGGCAGGCATCCCTCCGCCGCCGGCTGCGCGAGCGCGGCGAGCAGGGCGTCGTGGATGTTGGTCCCCCCGACCGCGCGGATGCCCTTCAGGTAGGCCCGCGCCGCCGCGAGCGTCTCCGCGTTCTTCTCCACCGGCTCGCGGCGGAAGGTCTCGACCGTGTCGGAGTAGTCGATGATGTTGAACCGCTCCCCGTCGGCGAGCCCGGCGATCACCTGCTCGGCCGCCGCGATCGCCTGCTCGAACTTCCGCCCGTTCATGGAGCCCGAGCGGTCGATGACGAGCGTGACCTCGCGCCGGACCGCCGACGCCTCGCCCGCGTCCCGCGCCGCCTCCGGCGCGAAGACCGCGAGGAAGTACCCCGCGTCCGGCCCCGCGGCGGGGTCCGGGTAGCCGTAGACCGTCAGCGCCGGGGCGTCGCCCGCGTCCAGGATGCCCAGCCGGAACGGGCCGGGCGTCCGCGGGTCCTGCACCGTGATCTTCCGTCCCTCGACCGAGATCTCGTGCGTCGGGCTGTAAAGACGGCTCGCGGCGAGCGCCTCCGGCGTCTCGACCGTGATCGACCACTCCGTGCCCGAGGCCTCGAGCGACTCGCTCCGCGGGAGCACGTACTCCGTCCGCCCGGCCGCGGCCTCGAGCACGTGCGTGTACGTCACGCGGAACGTCGCCTGCCCGTGCGCGGGCACCGGGAAGACGCTCGACCGCAGCAGCGCGTGCCCGGCGAACTCGAGCAGGCCCGGGTCGACCATCTTCCGGACGATCTCGCGGTAGAGCCTCTCCGCGTCCTCCCGGGGCACCAGGCGCACGGACGGCTCGCCGTTGTGGTCCACCCCGTCGAGGCTGAAGGCGCTCACCGCCGCCCCGTCCGGCACCGGCAGCAGGAGCTGCGCCTCCGTCTGCCGCGGGGAGTCGTTGGCGAGGGTGATCGCGAGCGAGGTCGTCGCGGCCGCGCCGGCGTCCAGGCGCACCTCCGCCGCGACGCGCTCGACGCGGACCCGCGATCCGGGCGCGGGCGCCCGCTGCGGCACGATGATCCAGGGGCGGTCCTCCGGGCGGACGCTCTCGCTCTGCCCGCCCGCGAACGCCGCGGGCGCGGCGGCGGCGAAGAGGCACAGGGCCCGGGCGAACAACGGACGGCGACGGTTCCGGCGGGGCATGGGCGGCTCCTCGAAGGTGTTCCGGAGTGGAGACCGCGAGCTGCGGGCTCGGTTCATCCGGTGTACCGCGGGAGGCCCGGTATTTGGGTCACGGGTATGTAACGGACGCACGCCCGCGTCAGCGCTCGTCGCGGGAGCCGACGAGCAGCCGGGCCGGCAGGAAGACCGCCAAGACCCCCGAGAGGGCCATCCCCCCGGCCGCGGCGAGGAACGCCCCCTCGATCCCCACCCGCGGGAGCGGGACCTCCAGCCCGGAGAGGGGGATCGGCATCGCCCCGGTCTGGAGCCCCTCGGCCAGCTTCGGCCCGACGAACGCGATCCCCCACGCCCCGCCCATCATCAGCCCGCTCGCCAGGCCCGTGCGGTGCGGGAGCATCCGCTGCGCCGCCGCGACCGACGCGGGGATGAGCGCCCCGAACCCCACGCCGCTGAGCACGCTGCACAGCATCGCCAGCGGCACGACCAGCGCGGAATACTCCGTGCCCTGCAGCCGGTCGGCGAAGGGCAGCGCCGCGGCCGGCACCGCGCAGACGATCGGCACCACGATCGACATCGGCTTCTCGAGCCGCGGGTGGCGCCCGAAGTACGCGCCGACGATGAGCCCCCCGACGGCCGCGCCGAGCTGCTGCGTCGCCTGGAGCGGCCCGTTGAGCTTGCTCGCCTCGAGCCCGAGCGCGGGGCTCATCGCCTCCGCCCCCGTCCGCAGGAGGATGAGCCGCTCCGACCACTCGACGAACAGGTAGATCATCGCGAGGTTCGTCGCGTAGCGCAGGAAGTTCGCGAAGTAGAGCAGCCAGACGACGCCCCACCGGGCCGAGCGCTCGCGGGCGGGCAGCGCCCCGTGCGTCTCGTGCGCCCCGGCGCTGCGGTGGCGGACGCGGTGGATCGCCCACCCGAGCGCGAACGCCATGAGCACCCCGGGGACCACGAGCACCGCGAGGCTCCTCAGCCCGAACGCCTCGTTCAGGCTCCCGCCGAACCCGCCGAGCCGGGCCATGAGGTCGACGAACCGCGGCGCGAGCACGTTGCCGCCCATGCCCCCGACCATCCCCGCGACGAAGAAGATCGCCAGGTCGAACGACCGCCGCCCCGGCCTGGCGAGCGAGCCGACCGCCGCGGCCGCGGGCGGGTGGAACGCTCCGACCCCGGCCGCGGAGAGCGCGTGCAGGACCAGGAGCTGGTGGAAGTTCTGCGCGAAGCCCACGGCCGAGACGCAGAACACGGCGAGCGTCAGCCCGAGCGTCCCCAGCGCCCGGGTGTCGAGCCGGTCGGAGAGCCACGCGACGAGCGGCTGGATGAACCCGCTCGTGATCGAGCCGACGCCGAGGAGCAGCGCCTTCTCGGCCGTGGAGATGTCCAGCCGCACCGCCAGCAGCGGGAGGAGGCTGATGATCGTGAAGGAGAGGAAGTCGGCCCCGGTGTGGGCCCCGTGCGCGACGCCGCGCCGCAGCCCGGGGCGCGGCAGGGCGGCGTTGGCGAGCGCCGGGGCGGCGGTGGGGGATGCCGGAACGGAAGGAACGGCGGTGGACATGAGCCGGGATTGTTCGCCCGGCCGCACGCCGCGGACGGACGCGCGGAGCGCCCGCGCCGCCGACCACCGCTACGGGGCGGTGCAGGGCAGGCCCCGTCCCCGGTCCGCTCGCGAAGGGAGCCCCGGGCGCGGGCCCGGGGGGGCGAAGCTTCAGCACGGGCGCACGCCATCAACCCCGGCCCTGAGATGCAAGCAGGACGCAGGCCACGGCGATCCAGGGCGGGCATGTTCGGCGTCGCCGGGCGTGCCGAGCATCTCCCGAGCGCGGACGCCGCCACGAATCGGCCCGCGGCGGGCCGATTCGTGCCACCGCTACTCGCCCGCGGGCGCCCCGCCCTTCCGCGGGTCGCTCGCGGCCTGGATC
>CAYMFP010000040.1:0-16733 GCA_964389385.1 uncultured Phycisphaeraceae bacterium
GGCGGTGCGTCAGGCGATGCTGACTTCGACGAGGTTCAGGCCGAGTTGTCTGTTGTACTTCTGGCGGAGTTCCTCCACACGGCGGTCGAGCTCCTGCATCCGCCGCATGAGTTCCGCGTCGGGCCCGGCGTTCTGCTCGCCGCGGACGCGTGCGGCGATCGACTTCCCGAACCGGTCGTAGCTGTCGGCCAGGTCCTTGGCGAGCGTCGCGAGGTCTTCCGGGACGCCGCGCGTGTTCGCGGCCCGGATGACCTCCGCCCGCTGCACGGAACTCCGCGCCAGGTAGACGTCCCGCGCTTCGGCCGGGAGCGTCATCACGTTGCGGTTCCAGTCGTTCGGGTAGCGCGATCCCGCGGCCGGCCAGATCGCGAGGTTCCAGAACTCCGTCACGCGGACCTGCTGGCGTTGCCGCTCGTCCAGGCGATCGAGCAGGGCGTCGAGGTCCGCCCGCGCCGCGAGGCCGGCGCCAGAGGCGCCCGAGGCGGTTGCGGCCGCGACGGCGGCGAGAGGCAGGGCGACGAGGGCGATCGGCAGCAGGAATCGGGTCCGCATGTTTGTCTCCGGCATCGGTCGGACGTGCATCGGCCGACTCCGCGAGCTTAACGGTGTCGGGCTTTGGGACAAAGGCGATGTCGCCGCGTCTGGGGCGGTCCTCGCGGTACCCTCCCGCCATGCCCGTCGCTCCCGAGATCGGTTCGCCCCCGGACATGTCGCTCGCCCAAGCCGTGACGCTGGCGGATGTGCGTCGAGCCGCCGAACGCTTGGCCGGGCTTGCGCACCGGACGCCCGTCGTCACCTCGCGCACGCTGGACCGGGCGCTCGGGTGCTCCGTCTTCCTGAAGTGCGAGAACCTGCAGCGCGTCGGGGCCTTCAAGTTCCGCGGTGCGACCAACGCGCTCGCCGCCCTGCGCGAACGCGACCCGCACGCGGGCGTGCTGACGTACTCCTCCGGCAACCATGCCCAGGGCGTCGCCCTCGCCGCGGCCCTGCTCGGCGTCCGGGCCGTGATCGTGATGCCGCGGAACGCCCCGGGCGTGAAGCTCGCCGCGACCCGCGAGTACCTGGCCGGAGCGCCGCGGGGCAGCCGCGTGGTCCTCTACGACCCCGCGGCCGAGGTGCGCGAGGCCGTGGGGGGGCGGATCGCGGATGAGGAGGGGCTGGCGATCGTCCCGCCGTACGACCACCCGGACGTCATCGCGGGGCAGGGCACGGCCGCGCTCGAGTTCCTTGAGCAGGCGCCGGACCTGGACGCCGTGTACGTGCCCTGCGGGGGCGGAGGGCTGCTCTCCGGGACGGCGGTGGCGTCGAAGGGGCTCGCCGCGGAGGCAGGCCGCACGGTCCGGATCGTCGGGGCAGAGCCGGCGTCGGCGGACGACGCGGCCCGGAGCCTGCGGTCGGGCAGGCTGCACGCGGTGCAGAACCCGTCCACGATCGCCGACGGCGCTCGGACACCCTATCTCGGGCGGTACACGTTCGCCCTGGCGATGCGGCACGTCGACGCGATGGAGACCGTGAGCGAGGCCCGCCTCGCCGACGGGGTGCTCTTCGCGTTGGAGCGTCTGAAGCTGGTGGTCGAGCCGAGCGGCGTGCTCGGGCTGGCGGCCTTGGCGGAGGCGCGGCGTGAGGGGCGGGAGCGGGCGGAGCGCGTCGGGGTGATCCTGTCCGGAGGGAACCTCGACCCGGCGATCGTGCCGGAGTTGATTGCTCTCCGGGGCGGCGCGTCGGTGTTCGGCTGAGGATCCGGAGCGGCACGGAGGTATGCGCGCCGGCCGTGGTTTTGGCGCATATGCGCGTTGAGCCAAATGTACGGGCAAAAAAAGGACGCCCCTCGCAGGGGTTGGGGGACCAGCGAGGGGCGTTGGGGTGGGGCTTGGTTGCCGTCCGACTTTCGCCGGACAGGAGTAGTTTCGCTCAGGATTCCGCGGATGTCAAATGCTCCGCAAGAATATTCGAGAAACCGGGGAGGCGATCCCCGGCGAGTGCATCAGACGCGCTCGCGGAGGCGGCGCGTTTCGCTCTTGCGCATAGCGCGGCGGCGGCGCTCGCTCGGCTTCTCGTAGAACTCCTTCTTCTTGATGTCCTTCGTCAGGCCTTCCTTCTCGCAGAGCTTCTTGAAGCGCCGCATCATCTGATCGACACCTTCACCGCCGCGAGCTTTGATCCGGATAGCCATACGAGGACGATCTCCTTTGCCTGTGCCGGGCCCGAGCGCAGGCCGGGCGCGGGTGGGTTCACGAGAATGGGGCGGGTAGTAATGGTCGGGCAGCGCCGCAAGTCAAGCCACCCGGGGGCATTTCGTGCGCCGGGCATCCCGTCCGGGACGCCGTGAAGGGGTTTTTCCGGAGCGGTCCGCGGTGGATGGGGCAGGGTGTCGGCGGGCCGCGGGCGGGTATCGTGCCCGCGGAGAACCCCGGTTGCTGATCGTCGACGTCTACAACGTGTTGCACACCGGCGGCGTCCTGCCCCCGCGCCTGGCGGGCATGGGCGTCCCGGAACTGCTCGACGCCCTCGCTCGGGGGCGGTATCGCTCTCGGCGGACGGTGCTCGTGTGCGACGGCGGCGGGGTGAGCGGGGCGCGGGCGGAGGTGTCCCGGGCGGGGTCGGCCGTCGAGATCCTCTTCAGCGGGCACGAACGCGAGGCGGACGACCTGATCGAGGGGTTGGTTGCCCGGCACGCGCGGACCACTCGGCTCACGATCGTCAGCACGGACCGCCGCGTGCGGCGGGCCGCCCGAAAGGCCGGGGCGGAGAGCCTGCGTTCCGAGGACTTCCTGCGGCAGCTCATCGAGGACGAGGCCCGCCCGGAGCGGCCCGGGCTTCCGACTTTCGCCACGGATCTGCCCCTCGACGCCGGGTCGGTGGTCTCCTGGCTCCGCGAGTTCGGCCTCGGATCGCCGGATGTCCGTGATCTGGCGGGCGAACTGCGGGCCCGGCGGGCGGCCGAGCGACGCGATGAGGCAGCTCGTGCGTTGCGGGCGCAGCAGGGGATGGCTTCCCCGGTCTCGGGGCCCCGCGATCGTCGTGAGGCGTCCGCCCCCAAGCCCGCGGCCTCCAAGGCCGATCCGAACTCGTCCGATGGGCGCGGCGTCGGGGGAGAGTCCGGGCCCCGGTCGCCCGCCGAGCCGACGGCCGCGGAGGATCCCTTGCTGCGGCAAGCCCTGCGGGAGTGGCGGGACCGGCTCGACCCGGCCGATCTGGACATGTCGCGGTGGGTGAACGGTGTGACCCCGATCAAGCGACGCGAACGGGAGTAGGCGGATGGCGATGAGGACGGCGCGGCGGGCGGGCGGGGCCGTGGTGGTGGCGTTGCTCGGGGCGGCGGTCTTCGGGGGGTGCTCGGTGGAGCCGCGGGTGGTCCGGTACCGGGCCCCGGGCGAGAAGCCGTGGCTGGAGCCGGTGGACGCGGCGGTGGCGAACGGGTGCGCCTCGGCGATCCTGCCGGCGCGGTACGAGGTGCTCAGCGTGCTCGCGGCCGTGGAGCAGACGCTGGAGCGTCGCGGGTACACCGTCCGGTCGCGCCGGGCGTTGGTCGACGAGGCCGAACTCCGGGCGGAGCTGCCTCGGAACGGGCTCCTGGAGCGGGCGACGGCGGACATCCGGCGGGTCGGGCGGGGGATCGACGTTCGCCTGTGCCTGCGCGGCGCCGACGACGCCGCGGCGGCGGACGCGTTCGACGAGGTGCTGGCGCGGCTGGGGCGATGAGGGGGAGGCGGTGGGGGTGGGGTGAAGAGGGGGCGGTGAGGATGGTGTCGTGGGGGGTAGACTCCGCCCCTTGCGCGACGCGGCGGTGCTCATCCCGGTGTATGCGGATCGCGGGACGCTGGCGCGGGCGGTGGCGAGCGTCGGGGCGTGCGAGCGCGTGGGGCGGGTGATCGTGGTGGACGACGGGTCGCCGGTGCCGGCGACGGCGGAGGGTGTGCGGGGAGCGGCGCCGGAGGGGGTGGAGGTCGAGGTGATCCGGCAGGCGAACGCGGGGGCGTCGGCGGCGCGGAACGCGGCGATGGACGCGATGCTCCGGCGGGAGGAGATCCGCGTCGGGGTGTTCCTGGACGCGGACGACGAGCTGCTGCCGGGGGCAGGGACGGCGATCGAGGAGCTGGACCGGAGCGGAGCGCTGGCCGTGCTGGGCGGGCGGACGATCGTCGAGCCGGGGCGCGAGGAGCGGGAGAAGCCGCCGCCGGAGGAGTGGCTGTCGGGGAACGCCGGGCGGGTGCCGGGCGTCGGGGACTGCTTCCGTCCGATCCTGCTGTTCTCGACGACGGGGGTCGTGTTCGCGAGGCGGGTGGCGGAGGCGGGGATCCGGCTGGCGCCGGAGCTGAAGGTGGCGCACGACCGGGAGTGGCTCGCGCGGGTGCGGGCGAGCGGGGAGGTTCGGCTGGTGCGCGAGCCGGTGGTGCGGTATTACCACGAGGCGCTCGGGGAGAGCCTGACGAGCCGGCGGCGGATCGGGACGCAGGTGGCGGACCTGCGGTGGATGCTCGAGCGGCACCCGGACGCGGGCGGCGTGCGGTGGATGCGCGAGCAGGCCGTGTGGCTGCTGGGGCAGGGGGCCAAGCACGGGGCGAGCGACGCGGACTGGGCGGCGCTGGTGGGGCTGTTCCGGGAGCGGGGGTGGGGGGTGCCGCTCAAGCCGCGTCTGCGCCGATGGCTGGGGAGGGGGAGCCGCCACGGGGCGCACGGAACGCACGGAGGCAGAGCGGGGGCGTGATCGCGTGCGCGGCCGCCGAGCCCCGTGATCGCCCCGGCTGCGATCTGCCTCGGCGCCGTCTGTCCGGCAGATCCCTGTTGTCTCGCTGCGTTCCGCGGCTGCTCGCGCGGACGGGGCGGGGGAGGGCGCATGGCGTGGTGCGGGCGTCGGACGCTCGCTTGTGCTCGCGGCTTCTACGCGTCGGTGGAGGGGGGATCTTCGAGGACTTTGAAAGGCTCGGGGAGGCGCTTGCCGGGGTAGAGGGCGCGGAGTTGCTTGTGGGGGAAGCACTTGACCTTGGGGCGGACGTCGCGGCACTTGGCCTGCATCCAGTCGAAGAGCCCGTCGGCGGGAAAGTTCGGGTGGCGGGCGACGAGACGCTCGCAGACGGCGCGGACCTGCTCGGCGTTGTGCCGGCAGAGGGCGTCCTGAGCGTTCCAGACGCGGTCGTCGCCGTGGTGGAAGGTGGCGTGGAGGTGCTTGAAGAGGGCGGCGCGGAAGCCGCTGGCGGCGTCCATGTTCGCCAGGATCGCGTATTCGATGAGCGGGAGGGCGATGACGACCTCGCCGAGGTCGAAGCTCGGGAAGCTGGCGCGGGGGAAGACGAACGTATCGATGCCGTAGTGGCGTTGCCCGCCCTGGGCGTACATGAGGGGGAGGTCGACGACTTCGATCGTGCGCTTGTCGATGTTGCGCCGGCAGATGCCGACGCCGCCGGGGTGGCGTTCGAGGAGCCGGGGCAGGAGCGTGTAGAAGTGCGGCTGCGGGGCGATGTCGCTGTTGGCGTAGATGAGCCAGTCGCCGGAGCCGAGGTCGTGCCCGATCCTCAGGATGTCGGCGATGAGCGGGAGCTTGCGGCGCGGCTCGGCGTCGGTGAGGTCCAGCAGCGAGCGGTCGAGGCGGGCGGTGCGGGAGACGAACTCGGGAACGGCCGGCTCGTCCTCCGGGTACACGGCCGCGACGAACTCGACGCTGATCTCGGGAGCGGTCGCGGCGGTGTAGGCGAGGGCTCGCCGCGTCGCCTCGGCCGAGACGGCCTGGGTCTTGGCGAGCCAGGAGGTGGGGGCGGCGGCGACGGGGTTCAGGACCTGGGTGAAGAGCATCGCGGGCGGGGGGCAGTGGGCAATGGGCAATGGGCAGTGGGCAGTGGGGAGGAGGGGAGAGAGGGGAGGTGGGGTGGGGTGGGGTTAGCGGTGGGTGGTGGGGGTGAGGGCGAGGAGGTCGGCGCGGTGGTTGAGGGGCTCGTCGTCGGTGCGGATGAAGATGCGGTTGGCGCGGATGCGGGTGATCTCGCGGTAGCCGTGCTGCTCGAGGCCGAGCGGGGCGGCGCGGCCGTCGTAGAGGTCGTTGTCCTCGATGCAGAGCACGCGGGGGCGTCGGCGGGCGAGGTCGAGCCCGTCGAGGACGTCGAGTTCGGCGCCTTCCACGTCGAGGACGAGGAGGTCGACCGGCCCGTCGTGGAAGGCGAGGGCTTCGTCGAGGGTCGTCAGGGGGACGCGGACGGTGCGGGCGGCGAGGCCGTGCCGGAGGTCGCCCTTGACGGGTGCGTCCTCGAGGTGGCTGAGCAGGTCGTTGTCACCGTCCGCGCCGCCCTCGTAGACGGTGAGCGTGGCGACGCCGGAGGAGCCGCGTCGCCCGAGCGCGGCGTGGAGGACCTTGGACCGCGGGCGGTTCCGGGCGGCCGCGTCGGCGCGTTCCGGGATCGGCTCGACGAGCAGCCCGGTCCATCCGAGGGATTCGAAGGCGTGGGTGACGGACAGGCGCAGGCCGTCGTTGGCCCCGGCCTCGATGAAGAAGCCCTCGCGCTGCCCGCCGAGGAGGGCGAAGAGGAGCAGGTCCTCCCCGTACTGCGACCGGAAGCCGACGCCGGCGGCGGGGGGGGCTTCGCCGCGCGCGGCGGCGAGTTCGTACAGCCCGCGCAGCAGCGTCAGCAGCTCGCTCCGGGCGGCGAGGATCTGCCGGTCGGCCCGCCCGACGCGGCGCCGCAGGCGCCTGTGGCGGCGTTCCGAGACCGCGATGAAGCCGGCGAGCGTCGCGGCCGTGGCGAGGGTCAGGATGAAGAGGAGCGTGGAAGGCATGGCGGCGCCCGCGTGCTGGAAGGTGGCGGAACGGTGGGGTGGGATGGGGCGGAGCGGGGCGGGCGGTCGGGCCCGCGGCGGGAGCGTATCAGGACTCGGGGCGCGCGTGCCTGAGAGCGCGGGCGAGCAGGTCGGCCTCGCCGCCCTCGACGTAGACCTCGCTCATGCCGACGCGTCCGGCGTGCCGGTAGCCCGCGGCGAGCATGGTGTCGCGGACGGTGCGGTCGCGGCCCTCGGAGAGGTCCTCGATGAGGAACAGGCGCGGGCGGTGGCGGGCGAGGTCGATCCCGTCGAGGAGTTCGGGCTCGTGCCCCTCGACGTCGAGGACGGCGAAGTCGAGGCGGCCGGGGTGCTCGTCGAGGATGTCGGCGAGGGTGGTGAGGCGGGCCTCGAACTCGTCGGGGCGGACGCCGCGGCGGGCGAGCGTCTCGTCGCGTCCGTGGGTGTCGGTCTCGAGGAAGCCGGAGAGGCCGCCGATGGCGTCGCCGCCGGGGACGCGGAGGCGGATGGTCCCGGAGCTGCCGCGCCTGGAGGCGGCGGCCTCGACGACGGTGGAGTGCGGGCGGCGGGCGCGGCAGAGGGCCGCGTGGCGGGGGTTGGGCTCGACGAGCAGCCCGGTCCAGCCGACGCACTCGAAGGGGTAGGAGACGGCGCAGGTGGTGCCGTCGAAGGCGCCGATCTCGAGGTAGCGCCCGGTCGGTTGCCCCTCGAAGACGCGCCAGAGGAAGAGGTCCTCGCCCTCCTCGCCGGTGAAGGCGAAGGGGAGGCGGAGGTCGAGTTCGCCGCGGGCGGCCCGCTCGTGGACCTCGCGCGCGGCCGCGTCCCGCTCGAGCGCGAGGAGGCGGTCGCGCTCGAGCCGGCGCAGTCGGGCGTCGAGCCCGCGCTGTCGGCGGCGGATGAGGCGCTGCTGGCGGAGGAGAACGAAGAATCCGGCGGCCAGCGCCGCGACTGCGGCGACGATGACCGCGTCGGTCACCGCTCGTCCACCGGCGTGTAGGGCTGGTCGTGGGGGCCGACGTACTTGGCGCCGGGGCGGAAGAGCTTGTTGTCCTCGAGCTGCTCGAGGATGTGCCCGGCCCAGCCGGCGATGCGGCTCATGGCGAACATCGGGGTGAACAGGTCGAGCTTGAGCCCGATGCTGTGGTAGGTGGTGGCGGAGTAGAAGTCGACGTTCGGGTAGATGCCCTTGCTGGCGACCTCGCGCTCCATGATCTGCTCGATCTTGTGGCTCTTCTCGTAGAGGTCGGCGTTGCCGGTGTCCTCGCTGAGCTGCTTGGCGAGCTTCTGGAGGTCGGTGGCGCGCGGGTCCTTGGCCTTGTAGACCCGGTGCCCGAAGCCCATGATCTTCTCTTTGTTGCGGAGCTTGTTCAGCACGTACTGCTCGACGTCGGCGTCGTCGCCGATCTCGTTGAGCATGTGCATCACGCCCTCGTTGGCGCCGCCGTGGAGCGGGCCGCGGAGGGAGCCGATGGCGCCGGTGAGGGCGGAGTAGACGTCGCTCAGGGTGGAGATGATGACGCGGGCGGCGAAGGTGGAGTTGTTCAGCCCGTGGTCGGCGTGGAGGATCATGCAGACGTCGAAGGCGCGGGCCATCGTCTGCGTCGGCTTCTCGCCGTTGAGCATGTAGAGGAAGTTCTCGGAGAACGAGAGCGAGGGGTCGGGGCGGACGGGGTCCTTGCCGCTGCGGTAGCGGTCGAAGTAGGCGATGATCGTCGGGGTGTAGCCGAGGATGTTGAGGGCCTTCTCGCGGGCGCCGTCGACCGAGATGTCGTTCGGGTTCGGGTCGTGGAGGGAGAGGGCCGAGACCATAGTCCGCAGCATGTGCATCGGCTGCGCGTCCTTGGGGAGGCGCCGGATGCGCTCGGCCATGCCCTCGGGCAGCTCGTAGCGGGCGCGGAGGTCGCGCGTGAACGCGTCGAGTTCGGCCTTCTTCGGCAGGCGCTTGTTCCAGAGGAGGAAGACGACCTCTTCGAACGTCGACTTGCTCGAGAGTTCGCCGATCGGGATGCCGACGTACTCGAGGATGCCCTTCTCGCCGTCGATGAAGGACATCTGCGTCTCGGCCGCGATGATGCCAGCCAGGCCCTTGACGTAGTCCTCGGCCATACCGTCGACACTCCTCTTGGGGAACCGGCGCGTGTCCGGCGCGTTCTCGGTGCGGGCCCGGCGAAAAACCGGTCCCCGGTGGTGAAGCAGGGCCGGGACTATACGGGGCGGCGCGACCCGCAGCCATCCGCCGGGCCCGGCTTCTTGGGCGGCTCCGGCGGTCCGGGGCCGCGGGGCCGGCAGGGTCGCCGAGCGGCCGGCCCGACGCCCGCTACGATCGACCCGCGTGCTCATCCCCCTCGGCACAGACCGCCCGCTGCGCCGGGCCTCCCTCGTGACGCCGGCGCTCGTCGGCCTGACCGTCGCCGCGTTCCTTGCGCAGGTTCTCGGGCGGACGGCGGACCCCGGGGCCTGGGGGCGGATCGAGAGTGCCCTGGCGGTGGTCGGCGGCCCGGGCTTCCGCCCGTGGCAGCTCGTGACGAGCGCCTTCCTGCACGCGGACGCGATCCACCTGCTCGGCAACATGCTGTTCCTGTGGGTCTTCGGGCGCGCGGTGGAGGACCGGCTGGGGCGGGTCGGGTTCCTGGTCTTCTACCTGCTCGCGGCCTGCGCCTCGGGGGCGGCGCACGCGCTGGTCGAGAAGATGACGCTCCATCCGGCGATGGACATGCCGCTCTCGGCGTTCCGGGAGCTGCCGCCGACCCTTCGGGACGCGCTGCTCGCCGGGAGGTCGGTGACGGTATGGATCCCGGCGATCGGCGCATCCGGCGCGGTCGCGGGGGTGACGGGCGCGTTCCTCGTGCTCTTCCCGCGGACCCGGATCCGGGTCTTCCTCTGGTTCTTCCTGATCGGGCGGTACGAGATCCCGGCGTGGGTCTTCATCGTCTTCCAGATCCTGTGGAACCTGTTCGGCGTGAGCGGGGCGGGGGACTCGAACGTCGCGTACGTGGCGCACCTCGCCGGGTACGCGTTCGGGTTCGGCGTGGCGTTCCTGCTGCTCTGGACGCGCCGCCTGCCGCGCGAGACGTACGACCTGTTCACCCTCGCCCGGCAGGCGAAGCGGCGGCGGGAGATCCGGGAGGCGTACGAGGCCTCGCGCCGGACCGCCCCCGAGCGGCGCCGCGCGGCCGAGGGGGCCGCGGGGCGCGAGGGCCCGGAGGCCGACCGCCTCGCGGAACTCCGGGCGGAGGTCGGGCGCGCCGTCGCGGCCGAGCGACTGGACGAGGCCGCGGAGGCGTACCGGCGGCTGGAGGAGGCGTTCGGCGGGCGGGCGCGGGCGGCGACGCTCCCGCGGAACCACCAGTTCGCGCTGGCGAACCACCTCTACCGGGCCGAGCGGTACGCCGAGGCGGCCCGGGCGTACGAACGGTTCCTGGAGGCCTACCCGACGGACCGGGACGCGGACTCCGTGCGGCTGCTGCTGGCGCGGGTGTACGCGCACGCGCTCGGCCGGGCGGGGGATGCGCGGCCGCTGCTGGAACGCGTCGCGGGCGGCCCGGAGGGCGACGAGCTGCGGGCGCTCGCCGAGGCCGAACTCGCGGAACTGGGCAGGGGCGGGGCGGAGGAGGGTCGCTGATGCGGACACGGATCAAGATCTGCGGGGTGCGGGACGCGGAGACGGCCCGGGCCGCGGCCGAGGCGGGCGCGGATGCCGTCGGGTTCGTCTTCGTTCCCTCGTCGCCGCGGTACATCGCGCCGGACGATGCGGTGGGGCTGATGTACGCGCTGCCGCCGCTGGTGACGGCGGTGGGGGTGGTGGCCGACCTCTCGGTCGACGAGTTCAGCGACGTCGAGGAGGCGTGCCCGACGCAGCTCGCGCAGCTGCACGGGGACGAGGGGCTCAAGACGGTGCAGCAGTGCGGGCCGGGCGTGATCAAGGCGGTGCGCGCCGGGCCGAAGCTCGAGGCCGACCTGCGCAAGTGGGCGAACGTCGACGAGGTCGACGCGGTGCTGATCGACGGCCCGAAGGCCGGCTCCGGCGAGCCGGTCGACTGGGCGGGCGTGCGGCGGGCGCTGGACGCGGCGGGCTTCGGGAAGCCCGTCTTCCTGGCCGGTGGGCTGACGCCGGAGAACGTCGGCGAGGCGATCCGCGCGGTCCGTCCGTACGCGGTGGACGTCTCGAGCGGGGTCGAGAGCGAACGCGGCGTGAAGGACCACGCCAGGATCCGCGCGTTCTGCGCGGCCGTGCGGGAGGCCGACGCCGGATGAGCCCGGTCAGTCCCCCCGGCTCCGCTGCGCGATCGTGACCAGGCGGTCGACGACGGTTTCGAGGTCCAGCCCGTCGACGTCGAAGACGACGCCGAGGGAGCGGTAGAGGTCGTCGCGCGCGGCGAGCAGCGTCTCGATCTCGTCGAGGGGGTCGCGCCCGGTGAGCGACGGGCGGGTGGAGACGTCGGTCGCGGCGAGGCGGGAACGCAGCGTCCCGGCGGTGCACCGGAGATAGACGCGCGGGCAGGGCTGGTCGAAGAGCATCCGGGCGCAGCCCGGGGCCGTGGGGGTGCCCCCGCCGAGCGCGAGCACCGTCCGTTCGAGCGGGAGCTGACGGGCCAGCGCCGCGCGCTCGGCCCCGCGGAAGGCGGGCTCGCCGTGCGTGCGGAGGGCCTCCGCGGCCGTCGCGCAGCCGAGTTCGCGCGGCGTCTCGTCGTCGAGATCGATGAACGCCCAGCCGAGGCGTTCGGCCGCGTGCCGCCCGGCCGTCGACTTGCCGCTCCCGCGGAGACCGATGAGGATGAGCCCGCTCACGCCCGGGAGGGTACCGCGCGGAGTGGGGGGAGGCCGAGCGGAGGAAGCGGGGGCGGCGCCCCTGCCGCCGTCCGTCACCGGTTGAAGATCCGCCGGAGCGGCCCCCGGTTCTCCTCCTCACCGGCCTGGTCCCGCTCGGCGGCCCCGCGCGGGCGCTGGCCGATGCCGAGCGGGCGTGCGGAGATCATCGGGTCGTCGACCGTGTTGTAGATCCAGTAGGTCGCGAGGCGGTCGGTGATGCTCCCGAACACGTCCCCGATGCGCCCGAGCCGGGCCTGCACGCCCTCGAGCGGGCCCGCGTTCGCCTTCAGGCTCAGCTCCCCGTCGAACCAGATCGGCCCGCTCGCCCGTGCGGCGAAGACGCCCGTGACGACCTCCGCCGAGGTGATGTCGATGCCGGGCGGGCGGTCGCCCTCGGCGGCCGCGCCGTCGCCGGCGGAGGGGTCGCGCTCCCAGCCGAGCCCCCCGGGGAAGATGTTGAAGGCGGCCTCCAGGCGGTGGTTGAACTCGGCCTCCCGCCCGAACCGGCTCGCCACGCGCAGGGCCTCGGCGAGATCGCTGATGACCGGGATCGCCACGAACCGCCCGTGCTCGATCTGCACCGTCCCCGAGCCGTTGAGCGTGTTCATCGGGTCCTGGAGTTCGAGCTGGGCGCTCCCGCTGCTGCGGAGCACCCCCGCGAGCTTCGGCGGCTCGCCCTCGGTGCGGGTGGCGAGGGCCGTCTGCAGGTCGAGCCCCTCGACCTCCCACAGCACGGTCCCCAGCTTCTGCTCGTCCCGGAGGTGGAACCGGCCGTTGGCCGTGATCTGTCCCCGGAGGGCGCGGATGACGGTGTCGGTCAGGTTCGCGCGCCCGTTCTCGACCGAGACCTGCGCGTTGATCGACTCGACCGGGATCTGGTACTCCTCGAAGCGGACGTACATGTCGCTGCCCTCGAGGCTGGCCGTGAGGGCGGCCGCGAGCGGGTCCTCGAGCGGGAGCGTCCCGCTCGCCCGCAGCCGCACGGCCCCGCGCGGTTCGTACTGGGCGACCGCCTCGCGCACCTGTCCGGGCAAGCTCGCCAGGGTCCGCTCGTCGAGCGTCAGCGCGATCAGCGTCTGCCCGAGCCAGACTTCCAGCGAGTCGATGTTCAGCCGGCCGTCCACGTCGAGCTGGAGCCCCGGGGCCCGCCCGCCCTCGAAGTCGAGCATGTACCACCCCGGCCCGCCCGGGGCGCCGTCCGCCCCCGCCTCGCGGGCCTCCTCGATCTCGAGCTGCGTGGTGATGTCCTCGATCGTGAGGGGCTCGCCGCCGCTCCCGTCGTCGTAGCTCACCGCGAAGTCGCGCACCTCGACCAGGCGGAGTTCGAGCACGTCCGAGAGCCGGAATCCGGACTCCGTCTCCGCCTTCTCCCCGTCCTCCCGCACGATCGGGTCCAGCCCGCGGAACCCGCCCTCCGGCAGCTGCTGCAGGTTCACCCGCCCGCCGTCGATCCGCACGTTCTGGATGACGATCGGCTTGCCGCGTTCGGGGATCTCCGCCAGCGTGACGACCAGGCGCGGGACCTCGAGGACGGAGAACTCGCTGTCCGCCCGCAGCCGGACGTCGGTCATCGTGACCGTGAACGGCGCGTCGTAGACGAGTTCGCCGAACTCGAGCTGCGGCACGAGCCGCCGGTTGACGATCCCGACGATCTGGCGCCCGATGTACGTCGTCAGGTCCGTCCTCGCCCCCGAGAACTGCGGGAGCACGCGCTGCCCCGCGGGCGTGAAGAAGGCGAAGACCACGATCCCCGCCGCGAGGAAGATCAGCAGCAGGACGATGCCGACGAGCTTCTTGAACATACGGGCAAAGCCTACGGCCGCACGGCCGGCGGCGGAAGCCGTCCCTCCGAACCAGGGGATTTCCCCCGACGCCCCCTCCCGCGGCCCCGCTTCCGGTAGACTGCCGCCGAGGACGCGGAGGGCGGATCGCGCATGTTGTCAAGCCTCGACCTGGGACCGATCGCCTTCCAGCGCCCGCTGGCGCTGCTGCTCATCCCGCTGCTCGCCGGGTTGTCGCTCTGGATGGCCCGCCGGAGCATCGCCGGGCTCAGCGGCGGGACGCGCTGGGCCGCCCTGATCGGGCGGTGCCTGCTCATCGCGGCGCTCGCAGGCGTGCTCGCGGAGCCCCGCTGGGACGAAGAAGGCAAGGACCTCGCCGTCACGGTCGTGCTGGACGCGTCCCGGTCCATCCCGCCGGACCTCCAGCAGCGGGCGAGCGGCTACTTCGAGACCCTGCTGGAGACGAAGCCGCGCAGCGACCGCGTCGGGCTCGTCACGGCCGCGGAACGCGCCCTCGTCCAGTCGCTCCCGTCGGCGGCCCCGCAGGCGCTGCGCCCGGGTTACGTCGGCGGGGCGGAGGGGACCGACCTCGCCTCGGCGCTCCAACTCGCCCTGGCGCTGCGTCCGGAAGGGGCCGCCCGCCGGATCGCCCTCGCCACCGACGGCAACGAGACGATGGGCAGCCTGCTCCAGGCCGCCCAGGCCGCGGCCGCGGCGAACGTCCCGGTCGATGTCCTGCCGCTCCGGTACTCGTTCGAGGGGGAGGTGATCCTCGACCGCGTGGTGGTGCCGACGCAGGCCCGGAAGGGGCAGGAGTTCGAGGTCAAGCCGGTCCTCATCGCCACGCGCCCGACCCGCGGGCGTCTGACGCTGCTCCGCAACGGGACGCCGCTCGACCTCGACCCGGAGTCGGACGGGATCTCGGCCGTGGTGGAGCTGGACGCCGGGACGAACGTGCTGAGCGTGCCGGTGGAGGACTCCAACGCCGGCCCGCAGACGTTCGAGGCGATCTTCGAACCCGAGGACCGCGCCGGCGACGCGTTCGCGGAGAACAACCGGGCGGTGGGGGTGACGTTCGTCACGGGCGAGGGGCGGGTGCTGCTGCTCGCGGACAAGGCGCAGGAGGCCGAGCCGATCCAGCGGGCCCTCGCCGGGACGCGGATCGCCGTCGAGACGGTGCCGGGCGCCTCCGCGCCCTCGGAGCTGACGGAGCTGAGCGGGTACGACGCGATCGTGCTCGTCAACCAGCCGGCGTACGCCTTCAGCGAGGAGCAGCAGGAGAACCTGCGCCGCTACGTGCACGACCTCGGGGGCGGGCTCGTGATGATCGGCGGGCCGGAGGCGTTCGGCGCCGGCGGCTGGATCGGCTCGCCGCTCGAGGACGCGCTGCCGGTGCAGCTCGACCCGCCGAGCAAGCGGCAGCTCCCGAAGGGAGCGCTCGCCCTGGTGATCGACGCGTCCGGCTCGATGGGCGCGCCCATCTCCGGCACCGGGATGACGCAGAGCCAGGCGGCGAACGAGGCGTCCGTGAAGGCGGTGGAGGGCCTGAGCCGGCTCGACCTCGTCTCCGTCGTCGCCTTCGACTCCGGATTCCGGACCGTCGTGCCGCTGCAGCCCGCGGCGAACAAGACGGCGATCGCCCGGCAGATCCGCTCGATCGGGCCCGGCGGGGGGACGGACATGTTCCCCGCGGCCGAGCACGCG
Organism: uncultured Phycisphaeraceae bacterium; assembly: GCA_964389385.1. GTDB lineage: Bacteria > Planctomycetota > Phycisphaerae > Phycisphaerales > UBA1924 > CAYMFP01. The sequence continues at coordinate 15,060 of CAYMFP010000040.1, forward strand.
GCGGAGATGCTCGCGGCCGCCGAGGCGGGCGTGCGGCACATGATCATCCTGTCCGACGGGCAGACGATGGGCACGGACGCGCAGCTGCGCAGCCTGATCCGCCGGCTGAACGCGGCGAAGATCAGCGTCTCGACGGTGACCGTCGGCGACATGCCGAACGACCCGCTGATGCAGGAACTCGCTCGGGCGACGAACGGGCGGTATTACCCGGTCCGCGGGCAGAACGGGCTGGCGCAGCTGACGCAGATCTTCTTCAAGGAAGCGCAGACCGTCCGGCGGAGCCTGATCTGGGAGGGCCCGCCCTTCCGCCCGTCGCGCACGGGCGTCCCTTCGGAGCCGCTGCGGGGCTTCGGCGACGTGCCGCCGGTGCGGGGGTACGTCGTCACCGCGCCGCGCGAAGGGCTGGCGCTCGTGACCCTCCGCGGGCAGGAGGAGGACCCGCTGCTCGCCCAGTGGCAGCACGGGCTCGGGCGCGTGGTCGCGTTCACCGGAGACAACACGACGCGCTGGTCGCCCGGCTGGGTCTCCTGGGCCGGCTTCGACGCGTTCTGGGAGCAGCACGTCCGGTGGGCGATGCGCCCGATGGGCTCGGCCGACGTCCGCGTCGCGACGGAGACGCAGGGCGATCGCACGCGGGTGATCGTCGAGGCGTTCGAGCCCGACGGGGACCGCCTGCCGTTCGCCACCTTCGCCGGGCGCGTCTCGGGCCCGAACGGGGAGGCGTTCGACCTCCCGCTCCGGCAGGTCGGGCCCGGGAGGTGGGAGGCGGCGTTCGACTCGCCGGACGCGGGGGCGTACATGGTGGCGCTGCGGTACGCCGCGGCGCCGGACGGGACCGGGCAGCGCCTCCAGGGGGCCGCGCAGGCCGCGGTCACGCGCCCGTTCAGCGACGAGCACCGGGTGCTCAAGGACAACGCGGCGCTGCTCGAGCAGGTGGCGCGGATGACCGGGGGACGCGTGCTCCCGGAGGATCCGTCCGGCGCCGACCTCTGGGCCCGGGAGGGCGTGGAGTTCCCCGTCTCCTCGACGGCGATCTGGACCTCCGTGCTCCTCGCGGGGCTCGCGATCTTCCTGGCCGACGTCGGGATCCGCCGCGTCCGCATCGACCCGGGCGCGGTGGCCCGGGCGGTGGGGGCGCGGCTGCGCCCGGCCCGGTCCGGTCAGGCGGCCGAGATCGACAGCCTGCGGGCCGCACGCGCCAAGGCCCGCGACCGGATGGGCCCCGCGGCGCCCGAGGGCGATGGACCTCCTCCCGTCGCGGCGGTGGCGGCCCGGAAGTTCGAGGCGACCGGGGCCGACGCCGACGCGGCGATCCTCTCGGAGGACGCCGGCCCGGACCGCCCGCGCCCCGCCCCGAGCGAAGGGCCGAAGCCCGCCAAGCCGGCCGAGGACGAAGGCTCCATGTCCGCCCTCCTCCGCGCGAAGAAGCGGGCGAGCGAGGACTGGGGCGGCGAGGGCTGAACCGCCGCGGCAGGCTCTCGGGCATGGCGGCGGCGCTTCCGGTTTCCGGATGCTCCGGGCTCACGGCGACGCCCGGCCGCGGGAGGCTCAGGTCTGCAGGACACCCGTCCGGAACTCGCGGGCATAGTCCCAGCCCTCCGTGGCCTCCAACGCCCCGGTCAGCTCCGCCCGCGTCTCGTGCGGCTCGATGATCCGGTCGACCCAGCCGCGGGC
>CAYMFP010000041.1:0-16284 GCA_964389385.1 uncultured Phycisphaeraceae bacterium
TCGTCCATGAGCCTGCGGAGGCGGACGAGGGCGCGGTGGGTTTCGGGGTGGTCGGCGCCGTCCTTCTCGGCGAGGAGGAGGGCGCGGTCGGCCTTGGCGAGGGTCTTGCCGAGATCCGCGCCCGCGTGCGACGAGTCGAGCAGGTTGTCGAAGACGTCGGCGAGCTTGACGAGGCGGGCGCGCCAGTCGGCGTGTTCGAGGCCGTCGTCGTACGCGGGCTCGCGTTCGTCCTCGGGCAGCCGCATGTCCTTGGTGAGCGCGGCAACGATGCGGGCGACCTGCTCGGCGGCCTCACGCCCGCCCGCGGGTTCGAGGGCTTCGACGATCTCGTCGAAGTCGGCGGGGGTGTCCTCGATGGCGTCGTGGAGGAGCGCGGCCGCGAGGGCGGCGGGATCGTCGCACCCGAAGACGTCGCGGACGGTCATCGCGACGCGGAAGGCGTGGGCGGCGTAGGGCGTGCGTCCGTCCTTGCGGAACTGTCCCTGGTGGAGGCGGGCGGCGAGGGCCGCCGCGGCGTGCCAGAGGCGGGCCGAAGGGGGCGGAGTCGGGTCGGGCATGCGCCGGAGGGTATGCCCGGGGGCGGCGAGGGAGCCGGGGCGGCTCCGCGTCAGCCGTCCGCCTCGGCGTTCAGGACGGGCGAGGTGTGCGGGGCCAGCTCGCGCTCCATGCGATCGTCGCGGGAGTTCGCGCCGGCGGTCTCGGCCGGCGCGGCCCGGCGGTGGGCGCGGAGCGAATCGAAGGTGTAGAGGGCGAGGGCCGCCCAGATGCCGCCGAAGGTGATCGCCCACTCGGTGGTCCAACGCTCGCCGAAGATCACGGCGATGACGAACTGGCCCATCGGGGCGATGTACTGGAGCAGGCCGAGGGTGGAGAGGCGCAGGCGCCGGGCGGCGACGGCGAACCAGATGAGCGGGAGGACGGTGATCGCGCCGGCGCTGGCGAGGACGAGAGTCTGCGGCCAACCGCCCCAGGCGCCGAGCGTCGCGTCGCTGCCGAGGGCGGCGAGCGGGCGCCAGGGGGCATCGGCGTCGCCGCCGAGGGCGGTGGCGATGGTGAGCGATCCGTCGAGCCCGAGCCAGACGAGCAGGGCGAGCATGAAGGGGAAGAGGACGGCGACCTCGACGGCCAGCCCGACGGTGGAGCCGGCGTGGGCTTTCTTGCGGAGCAGGCCGTAGAAGGCGAAGGAGATCGCCACGGCCGCGGGGATCCAGGGGACGTGGGGGTAGTCCCCGGCGAGCGCGGTGACGGCGCGGTAGGCGACGGCGGCGGAGGCGATGGCGAAGCTGACCCACTGGAGGGGGCGGAGGCGCTCGCCCAGGAAGACCATGCCGAGGACGACGCTGACGAGCGGGTTGATGAAGTAGCCGAGGCTGGACTCGAGGAGCCGGGCCTCGACGACGGCGTAGACGAACGTGAACCAGTTGAGCGTGATGAGCGCGCTGGTCACGAGCAGGACGCGGAGCGAGGACCAGCGGACGATCGCTTGGCGGAACTCGCCCCAGAGCCCGAGCGCCCAGAGGAGCAGGGCGATGAAGGGGAGCCCGAACACCACGCGGTGGGCGAGCAGCTCCCACGGCGAGACGCCGCGGAGGATCGCGAAGAGGGTGGGGATCAGGAAGCCCCACCAGACGTAGGCGGCGATGCCGTACGCGAGGCCGGAGGCGACGTGGCGGCGGTCCGGGGAGGGCGTGGAGGGGATGGTGGTCAAGGCCGGGATCGTAGGTGAGGGGGGATCGGTGTCGGCCGGCGGATGGTCAGGACGCGCCGACGGAGCCCGTGAAGAGGAACCAGCCGAGGCCGACGGTGAAGAGCCAGTTGCCGTAGAGGGCGTGCTCGAGGCCGGCGGCCAGGGTGCTGCGGGTGCGCAGGTACGTCCAGGCGAACAGGATTCCGCCGGGCAGGGTCAGGGCGAGGGCGACCCAGTTCCACATGACGACGTGGAGCCACATGAAGGCGACGGCGTTGACGGCGACGGCGGTCCATCCGCCGCGGCCGAGCGGAGCGGGAGTGGGGGTGGGGGTGGGGGCGGTCGGCAGGCCGAAGAGCCGACCGTAGCGGTGGAACCAGAACGCCCGGTGGGTGATCTCCTGGAGGTACGCGCTGAGCACGGGGTAGGCGAGCATGACGATCGTCCACCCGAGCGGGGAGCGGCGGGGGAAGGAGAAGAGCAGGTCGTCGCGCCCCGGAGGGAGCATGTGGCGGAGGTGATCCATCGCGAGGACGGCGAGCCAGAAGGTCAGGAGCACGCCCGCGAGCCAGAGCAGGAAGACCCGCGGGAGGTCGCCGCGGGCGCCGCGCCAGTTCCAGAGACGACGCCGGTCGAAGGAGCGGTCGAGCAGGAGCCAGGTGAGCGTCAGGGCCGTGAAAGCGAAGAGGGCGGGGAAGACGACGGCGCGGGAGCGGACGGGGAGTTCGAGGGGCGACGCGAGCCCGACGGCCCCGAGGGCGCGGTTCGCCCAGCCGTTCGGGTCGATGAGCAGGGCGATCACGGCCGGGACGACGAAGTAGAGGAGCATCATCTCGCCCCAGAGCCAGACACGGCGGGCGCGGCCGGGGACCGGGGCTTCGCGGGCGGTCGGGGCGGGGCGAGGCTCCGGGTCGGCAGGCCGCGGGGCCGCGGCCGCACGCGCCTCGGCGGCGGGTGGCGAGGGGCGGAGCGCGTCCATCCGGCAGGATAGCCCGAGGGCAGGCATCCCTGAACGGGGGGCTGCCCGCATCACGGCAGGCATGCGGCACGAACGGTGTCCGTCGGAGGCAGTCCTTCGCGGCACGGCCTGTCGCCCTCGCCCGGCGCCTCTGGATTGGGAGCAGCACGATGCAGAGCGAGCGTCTGACCCGACCGGTTCCCGGCAGCACCCCACCGGCCACGAACCGCCCGAACGGGGCGTCCGAGTCGTTGACCAACGCGCATGGCCACCGCCAAGAACCCGCGACCCTGCGGGCGAAGGCGGACCTGGACCTGCGGGAGGTGGCGAGCCAGGAGTGCTGCTCGCCGGAGGATCCGCGGGTGAAGGAGCGGGCGGTGCGGCGGCTCGAGCGGGCGACGCCGGAGGGGACGGGCCCGGATTCCGAGCCGATGCGGGTGCGTCCGTGGATGATCGCCCTGCCGGTGCTGTCGTTCGTGCTGGCGACGGTCTTCCTCGTCTGGTTCCTCGCGGGAGGGTCGACGGCCGGGTTCATCATCCTCGCGGCGATCGGGTTCATCATCCTGAGCAACGCTCCGCTGATCGGCGCCATCTGGCTGCGGCAGCGGGACAAGCGGAACGTCGAGCGGACGGTGGACGAGGAGGCGCGGCGGCTGAGCCGGGAGCACTTCGGGCCGGCGGCGAACCGGGCCTGACCGGAGGGGGGCGATCGGGCGATGGGGGATGGGCGGGGTTATGGATGGCGGGCCCCGCCTCCGGCGGCGGGCTCCGGGTCCGGCTCCGGCGGGGTGGCCGCGGTGATCTCTTCGGCCCGCTGTTCGGCGGCGGCGGTCTCGGCCTCGGTGGCCGGGGCTTCGGCGGCGCCCTGGATGGCTTCGAGGCGGACGGCGGGCTCGGCGGCGAGGCGTTCGGCCTCGAGCTTGTCGCGCATCTCGACGCGGACGCGGGGCAGGGCCTCGGGGTGCCGGGTCGCGAGCCAGCGGATCATCCGCTCGCGGACGAAGGCGCGGAGGTCGAAGGCGGTGCCGGCGTCGACGGCGCTCATGAGCAGGCGGACCTCGATGTGGTCCTGCTTGCACTCGGTGACGTGGATGACCTCGACGCGTCCGTCCCACTTGCCGCTCTCGCGGAGGACGCGGCCGAACTCCTCGCGCATCTCCTGCATGGGCGCGTTGTAGCCGACGTAGAGGAAGACGGTGCCGAGGATCTCCGAGGAGGTGCGGGTCCAGTTCTGGAACGGCTCGCTGATGAACTTGCTGAAGGGGACGATGAGGCGGCGCTGGTCCCAGATGCGGACGACGACGTAGGTGCTGGTGATCTCCTCGATGCGTCCCCACTCGTTGTTGACGATGACGACGTCGTCCAGGCGGATCGGCTGCGTCATCGCGATCTGGATGCCGGCGATGAGGTTCTCGAGCACGGGGCGGGCGGCGAGGCCGATGGCGAGGCCGGCGAGCCCGGCGGAGGCGAGCAGCGTGGCGCCGACCTGACGGACGGCGTCGAACGTCATGAGGACCGCGGCGGCGGCCACGATCACGATGAGGATGACGATCGCCTGGCGCAGGACCTTGAACTGCGTGTGGAGCCGGCGGGCCTCGAGGTTGTTGGCGACGTCGATGCGGTGCCGGCGGAGGACGACGCGCTCGGTGACGATGACGACCGTGGCGAGGAGCCAGGCGAAGGCGACGATCGAGCCGATGCCGACGGCGTGGCGGACGAACGTCCCGCTGAGGGTGTTGAACAGCGAGCTGACGAGCATCACGCCGAGCAGGGGGAGGAGCAGCCGCAGCGGCGCCATGGCGTGGTTGGCGACCGTGTCCGCGGCGAAGTCGCCGAAGCGGCGGGCGAACCGGAGCGTGATCGCGCGGAGGACGCGGTAGACGACCCACCCCGCGGCGATGGCGATGGCGAGGATGCCGAGATCGATGAGCAGGCCGAGCCAGTCGAAGTCCGTCAGGCCGCGGAGGGCCTCCCGGAAGGCGGCGACGTAGTCGGCCCGCTCGATGGCGGCGGCGATCGCCTCGCGGTCGGCGGCGGGGTCGGCGTCCTGGACGACCACCACGGCGGCGCCGTCCTGCGGCGGCTGCGTCGGGGCTTCTGAGTCGAGCATGGGCGGGGGTCTCTCGGGTCTCGGGGCGGTGAAGGGCGGGAGCGGCGGGCCGCAGGGACGGACGCGCGCACGGCAGGGCGCGGCGGCCCGGCGCACGTAGACTACTGCCCCGCGGCGGTGAGGGCCGCCCGCGGCTGACTACGGCGATCCGCGCCCGCCCGATGCGGGCGGCTCAGACCGAGGGAGCACCGACGCACATGTCCGAGCAAGCTGTCATCGTGGCCGCGAAGCGCACGCCCATCGGGCGTTTCCTGGGCGGGCTGAGCAACGTGGAGTCGCCGCAGCTCGGCGCGTACGCCGTGCAGGCCCTGTTCGAGCAGGCGCCGGCGCTGCGCCCCGGCGGGGGGGTGGAGGTCGACGAGTGCATCATGGGGTGCGTGCTGCAGGCGGGGCTGGGGCAGAACCCGGCGCGGCAGGCGGGGCTCAAGGCGGGGCTGCCGGATTCGCTCAGCGCCGTGACGGTGAACAAGGTCTGCGGCTCGGGGCTCCAGGCGGTGATGCTGGCGGCGCAGTCGATCCGCGCCGGGGACAACCGGTGCGTGATCGCCGGCGGGTTCGAGAGCATGTCGCGGGCGCCGCACTTCGCGTTCCTCCGCAACGGGGCGAAGTTCGGCGGGCTCGAGTTCAAGGACCACATGCAGCACGACGGGCTGACCTGCGCGTTCGAGTGCTGGGGGATGACGAACGCGGCGGACCACATCGCCGAGCGCTACCAGATCACGCGCGAGGACCAGGACCGGTTCTCGGCGCAGTCGCACGCCCGCGCGGCCGAGGCGGCGAAGAACGGATGGTTCGACGCGGAGACGGCCGCCCTGACGGGCGAGCAGGTCGGCAACCGCAAGCAGCCCGGGCCGGAGGGGGGCGTCTCGAAGGACGAGGGCGTGCGGGCGGACTCCACGGCCGAGGTGCTCGGCAAGCTGCGCACCGTGCCGGGGCACAAGCACATCACGGCGGGGAACGCGAGCCAGATCTCCGACGGCGCCGCGGCCGTGTGCGTCATGAGCGAGAGCCGGGCGAAGGATCTGGGGCTCGAACCGCTGGCGCGGATCGTGAGCTACCACACGCACGGGCTGGCGCCGAAGGACATCTTCGCGGCGCCGATCGAGGGCATCCGCGGGGCGCTCAGGAAGGCCGGCAAGACGGTCGACGACATCGACCTCTTCGAGATCAACGAGGCCTTCTCGGCGCAGGTGCTCTGCAACATCAAGGAGCTGGGGATCGACGAGTCCAAGCTGAACGTCTGCGGCGGCGGGATCGCGCTCGGGCACCCGATCGGCGCCTCGGGCGCCCGCGTGCTCGTCACCCTGCTGCACCAGATGCGCCGCCTGAACGCCAAGACCGGCCTCGCCGCCCTCTGCCTCGGCGGCGGGAACGCGGTGGCGATGGTGGTGGAGCGGTAGGTCTGCTCTTCGGCCCTCTCCCGCCGCGGGCGGGGGGGAGGCCCTTCCGAATTCCGGGAGCCCCCGGGTCACGCACGCGGGCCGTCCTCGATCTCGAACTCGGGGCGGGCGCCGCGGCCGTTGGGCCTGGGGCGCATCATCAGCAGGGCGATGAAAACGGCGACGCTCAGCGCGTGCATCACGAACAGGATCCGCGCGAGGTAGGCGGGGTCGTGGTCCAGGATGCGGATCTCGCCGGCCGCGACGCGGCGTTCGAACTCGGCGCGGGCCTCGGGCGTGCGTTCGACCGCGCCGGCGACGGCCCGCGCCTCGAAGGCGCGCTGGACGAAGAAGGCCTCCGAACTCTCGGGCGGGTTGCCGGAGGTCATCGCCTCCGGCAGGAGCACGCCCTGGATGTACCGGTACTGCCCGCTCAGCCGGTAGCGGTTCTCGCCGGTGAGGAAGAACGCGACCGCGAAGATCAGCGGGAGCAGCACGCCGGCGTAGACGCCGACCGCCCGGGCCGTGGCGTTGGACGTCAGCGCGGCGACGCCGCAGGCGACCATCAGGAGGGCGCAGACCGCGGGGACGGCGATGGCGGTGGTGGCCTTGGCGGTCGGCGGGGCGAGGAAGAACGCCAGCAGCCCGAGCCCGACGAGCGCGGCGGCGTAGAGGATCATCAGGAGGGCGGCTCTCTTCACCATGGAGCGACTGTAGCTCCGCCGGCGCGTTGCAGGGCGCGCGCCCGGACGCACGGCGCCGTGGAGCGCGGGGCGGGCCGCGTCACTTCGCGAGCTTGGCGATCAGCCGCCAGACGTCGTGCGGGTGCAGGTTCCGCCCGCTCTCCGCGTTGAACGCGTCGAGCAGTTCGCCGAACTCCGGCGTGTACGGCAGCCGGTCGCGGGCGCCCAGGCGTCCGACCTTCTCGACGACCAGGGCGGCCAGCCGCTGCTCCTCCTCGCCCGAGATCGCCGGGGGCTGCGAGGCCGCCCGGCCGAGGCGCGGCAGCCGCCCCGCCTTGCGGAGGTTGTGGAGGCGGTGGAAGATCGAGCGATCGGTGGCGTCCGGATCGGCCGCGCGCACCGCGCGGGCGAGGACCTCGAACTCGGGCGTGTACGGGAGATCGTCGAGCGTCCGCCCCGCCCGCACGTACTGCTCGACGAGCAGGGCGTCGACGCCGATCGGGCGGCGCTCGTCCCCGTCGCCTTCCGGAAGATCGAGCAGCGGCTCGGCGCCGAAGAGGCCCGGCTGCTCGTCCGGCCCCGCCTGGCCCCCGGATCGGCGGGGATCGTGCTCCGCGACGGCGACCGGGCGTTCCGCGGCGATCGCGGAGGCGCCCGAGCCCGCATCCGACAGGGCTCCGGCCGCCGGATCGGGCTCGGCGTTCCGCACGGCCTCCGGGCCCGCGGCCGCCCGCCTGGCGCGCACCGCCTCCGGCAAGCGTTCTCCGCCGGCGAGCGACGGTTCCCACGGGGCCATCGCCTCGGCCGGATCGAGCGCGGGGTCGAGGAAGTCCTCCAGGCACCTCTGGAAGAGGACCTCACGGCGCTGGTGCGCGAGCCCGCCGTCGAAGTGCCCGTACGGCGTCACGAACCGCCAGCGGCGTCCGGGGTCGGTGCCGAGGGCGTTGAAGACGGCGGCCGCGGCCGGGGCGGGCACGATGTCGTCGCGCTCGGCGAGCTTGCAGAGGGTGTCGCACGCGACGCGGCGGGCGTGGACGACGGCGTCGAGCAGGCGCAGACGCTCGCCGATCACGTATTCCAGGTCCGGGCGGCGGCGGATCAGCTCAGCGACCTCGCCCCCGGAGCCGCCGTACCGCTGGGTGAGCCGCCAGGGCCAGTCGCCGAAGGTCGGCACCCCGAGCACGAGCCGGGCCGGGGCTCCGCCCTCTTCGCCCGCGTGCTGGGCGAGCTGCGCGGCCGCGATGGCGGCGAGCCCGGCCCCGAAGCTCTCGCCGTGCAGGTAGATCCGGAGGCGGCGGTCCGCCCGCTCGCGCAGCCAGGCCGAGAGGGCGCGGCAGGCGTTGACGACGTCCGCCACGCCGTGCGGGAGGACCCAGTTCAGGACGTCCGTCGGGCGGTCCGGGTGCGAGCCCTCGCCGGTGGTCGGCGCGGCCAGCCCGCGGCAGATCCACCCGAGCCCGCGGTCGAGGGCGGTCAGATCCCCGCAGTCGAGGCGCGAGCCGGCGTACCCGCGGATCCGCACGAGCAGCACCGCGACGCCGCGCCCGACGAGCGTGCGCCACATCCCGTCGCGCTCGGCGAGCGCCCCCGCCTCGCCGTACCCGTGCGAAGTGACGAGGCCGGCCCGTACGGCGTCGGGCCCGCCCGGCGGCAGCAGCAGGCGGCACCCGATGCGCGTCGCCCGGGTGCTCTCGAACTCGCGGTCGCAGGTGGGGTCGGACGGGTCGGCCTCCCGCCGGAGGCGGATCTCGGGGTGTCCCGAGACGACCTCCTTCCACCAGGCCGTCCAGAAAGGCGAGTGCCCGGCCGCGGGCGTCGGGTCCGCGACGCGGGCGAGCGTCCGCAGCGGCGAGAACCCGAAGTCATCCGGCTCCTGCATCAGGGAAGCCTATCGCCGGGACCGGAGCAACGCGACGGCGCGGAGGGTTCCGCGCCGGCCGCGGGCCCGCGTTTGCCGGCTCAGCGTGCGAGGTCGGCCAGCACCGCGTCGGCCGCGATCAGCCCCGCCGCGCCGATCACGCTCCCCGCCGGATGGCACCCGGCGCCGGCGAGCAGGACGCCCGGCAGCCCCGCGTCGCGGACGCCCAGCCGCCGGTCGAAGGCGATGCTGTTGTCCAGGTGGTGGATGTGCCCGCCCCGGATCCCGAACCGTTGCTCGATGCCCCGCGGCGCGACGACGAGCATGTCTTCCACGAGCCCCGGCAGGTCCGGCAGCAGCCGGGCGACGGGGCCGGCGATCAGCTCCCGGGCGAAGCGCTCGGCCTGCTCCTGCGTCGTCTCCGCGGGCACCCACTGGACGAAGAAGCTCATCGCGTGCCGCCCCTGCTCGTCCCGGAGCGAGGGCTCCACGGCCGTGTGGGTGTACACGTCGATCATGCAGTCGAACGGGTCCGGCAGCCGCCCGGCGAGGGCCGCCCGGCGGGCGCGTTCCATGCCCTCGATCGGATCGCGTCCGTCGGTCGGGTGGGGGAGGGCGTGCACCGTGCCGCTCAGGGGCGTGCGCCCGACGGCCTCGGCCCCGACGACCCGCGGCAGGTCCCGCAGGGCCAGGTTCACCTTGAGCGAGGTGCCCATCGAGGCTTCCGGGGAGAAGCCGCGGAACTTGGCGTGGAAGGGCGCCTCCGCCGGCAGCAACCGCCCGGCCGAGGCGGGATCGCACGCGAGCACGACGGCCGACGCCTCGAGCACGCCGCCGTCGGCGAGGCGGAGGCGGACCCGGCCCCCGTCCGTGGGAAGGATCTCCGCCGCCGGGGCGTTCAGGCGGATCTGCCCGCCCGCCTCCCGGACGGCCTCGGCCAGGGCGGCCGTGACCGCCCCCATGCCGCCGGTGACCAGCTGCCACGCCCCGAGGGGCGTCGTCGGGGCCCGCCCGAGGCCGGTGCCCCCTTCGGGCAGGCGGAGCATGTTGTGGGCGAGGAAGTTCATCCCGACGCCCGTGTCCGAGAGCCCGAGCGGCGAGCCGACGAGGGCGTCCGTCGCCAGCGTCGCCGCGAGCGAGCGGTCCTCGAAGCCGAAGGCGTCCAGGAACTCGGTGAACGGTCCGAAAGCCAGGATGCGGTAGAGGTCCCGGAAGGTCCGCGGGGCCGCGGCGACGGCGAAGGGGCTCGCGCTCCCCTCGAGGTCCGGGAGCATGCACGGGGAGGAGGCGAGCGTCCCCGGGGGGGCGTCCGCGGCGGGAAGCCCCGCCGGATCGTCCCGCACGGCCTGGACGCTCTCCTCCAGCGTCACCGCATCGCGGAGCCAGAGGGGGGCGAGGTCGTCGCGGATGGCGGCGACCGTCTCGTCGAAGGCCCGCAGCGCCGCCCGGTCGTGCCCGGAGAGGTTCCCGAGGCCCGCCTCGCCGAGCCCGAACCAGACGGGTTCGCCGCGGTCGTTCAGGAAGAAGCCGGAGGGCTTGCGGGGGCGGATGTCGAGCCGGATCCCGGTCCGCTCGATCACCTCGGGCGGCATCGGCCCGAGCAGGTAGGCGCCGGTGGAGCATCCCAGCCCGGGCGCCTTCTCGAAGGGGCGTTCCGTGCGGCAGGCCCCGCCGATCGCGCCGGAAGCCTCCAGCACGATCACGGGGAGGCCTTGACGCGCGAGGGCGGCGGCGCAGACGAGGCCATTGTGACCTGCGCCGACGATGACGACCGGTAACGACGTGGACGGGGTCTGCATGCTCGGTGCGTCCGACAAGGGCGTGGTATCGATCTCTATCTCAGGGTACTTTCGCTCAAGGGTGTCTGCACGGGCGGGCCCCGCTACGTCGGCTTCGCGGGGGAGCACATAGGGAGATCGGCATGTCGGAGAAGACGCGTCGCGTGCGCTGGTTCCTGCTCGGCGCCCTGTCCGCCGGGGCGCTGGGGGTGCTCGCCGGGGTCGGGGGGGCGAGGGGAGACATCCGCTTCGGGAACGGCCCGTTCGAGATCAACGACGTCATCCTGACCGAGGGCGAGGGCGGGGTCGTCCACGCGTGGCGGGCCCGGTCCCGCACGGACTACGAGACCGGCGCCACCGTCACCACGGTCGATTACCTCGGCCACGGCTCGGTCGACGAGGGATCGGTCACCACGTACACCGCGCTGGAGCCCGAGAAGGACCGCGAGCGGCTGAACGGACGCGTCATCCGCCGCTGACGCGGGGTTCCGACCACTTCGGGAGGAGGAGCGGCCGGCCCGGGCGGCGCGCGGTGTGCGAGACCGCGCGCCGCTTGGCCGCCGCCGCGGCGCCGGGGGTCACGCGCGGGGGCGGAAGAGCGCCGCGCACGCGGTGAACCCGTGGAGGTAGCTCTGGTCGCCCACCGGCCCGATCTCCCCGGCCGCGAAGAAGCCGGCGGTCGGGACCGGGGCCTCGGCCGCGGAGAGTTCCCAGCCCGCCTTCGCGGCCGTCTCGCCGCCGGGCGTCGGCAGGAAAGGACGCTGCAGGGCCCGCGCGTCGTGGTCCGGGCGTCCGAAGAACCGCTGCCCCCGCCCGTTGCACGTGATGAGCAGGGCGCCGGCGGGCGTTTCGTGCACGGCCTGCCCGTCCATGAGCAGCGCCATGTCCTCCGCGGCCGTGCGGGCGTCGCGCAGGTGCATCTGGATCGTCTGCCCGGGGCGGATGAGGTCGCCCACGGCCACGGCGCCGGAGTTCTCGTCGGCGCCCACGATGTTCCGGATCAGGAAGTCGCCGCGTCCGAAGCGGTGCTTGTACTCGTTGACGACCTTCCCGATGAACAGGTTCTGCCCCTGCACGAGCAGGCGGCGGTCCTCCTCCGAGAGCGTCAGACAGGCCTCGCGGATCGCCTGGGCCGCGGGCTTGCCGGCGATCTTCAGGATGACGTTCTGCTTGGCGGCCGTGACGACCATCGGCTCGCCGAACGGGCGGCACCCCTGGCTCACGATCGTGTCCACGAGCAGCTCGCCGCGGAGCGAAACGCCGACGAGCCCTTCGTTGCGGACGGCGGTCTCGACCTCGCGCCCGGAGACGACGAGCGCGTTCGAGCCGGGGCGCGGCGCGGCCGAGAGCATCCCCCCGAGCAGCGCCGGACGCCGCGTCTCGCCGCCGTAGGTGTCCGTCTGCCCCCGGTTCACCACCGCGGAGAGCGCCGGCAGGAACCGGAGCAGCGGCACGCTGAACGGGTCGGCGAAGAGGAAGGTGCACCGCAGGTCGTCCGCGACGCCGACGGCCCGCGCCAGCTCGTCCGCCCGCGAGGGGTCGTGCGGGTCGTGCGGCAGGTCCTCGTGCGTGAAGGGGTGGATCGTGACGCCGGGCATCCGCGCGGCCAGGACGGAGATCGCCGGCCCCTCCTCGATCTCCCGCGCCCCCGCGACGACGCCGCCGGCGGTGACGGCCAGGATGTGCGTCGCCTCCAGCTCGCGCTTGAGCACGTCGCCGACGGTGGCGAGGCGCCGCGCGTGCGGCGGATTCACGAAGGCGATCGCGAGGTCGACCAGGCCGGGCGCCAGCTTGTCGTTCAGCTGCGCCGCCGCCCGCTCGGTGGCGTGAACCGTGTCCTCCTCGGCCGACACGGCGGCCGCCATGCGCAGGGTTGCCGCGGTCCTGATGGTCATCGGCAGATGTTAGGGGTGGTTCGCGCGGGCGGGGGAGGGGCGAGGCGGGCGGTGCAGGGGCGAGGCGATGGAGAGGAGGAGAGCCGGCGACCGTGCGAGGGGGTCTCCCAGTGCCTGCTGCCCGCCGCCCAACACCGCCGTTCTCCGCTTCCGCCGCCTACAACCCCGTTCCATGACGCGCACCCTTCAGACGCTCCTCACCGGCCTGTTCGACTACGCCGGGCTGTTCCCGCCCGCGAAGCTCCCGATGTCCGCGGCCGTGGAGGAGTACAACCGCCAGAGCCGCTCCCCCGACTCGTGGATGCTCAACCGGTTCATCTGCCCGGTCTCGCGGCTCGAGGAGTTCAGCGAGACGGCGCGGTACTTCATGCCCGGCACGTTCGCGACGAGCGGGTACCAGGAGATGAACGACCGCTCGGAGCCGTGGCGCGTCTCGGCGATCATCGACGGGCAGCTCAACGACTGCATCCGGCGGATCGACGAGTTCAACGAACGCCACGCGGACGCGGCGATGGGGCAGGGCAAGGTCGACGCCATCGAGTTGAGGGCCGAGTCGCCCTCCTGGATCGACGACGCGCTCGACGGCATCCCCAACGACCTCCACCCGGCGTTCGAGGTCCCGATCGGCCGGGACCCGCGCGGCTTCGTCGCCGCCCTCGCGGGGAACGAATCGGCCGCGAAGATCCGCTGCGGGGGGGTGACGCCCGAGGCCTTCCCGACCAGCGAGCAGCTCGCGGCGTTCATCCACGCCTGCGTCTCGGCGGGCGTGCCGTTCAAGGCCACGGCCGGGCTGCACCACCCCGTGCGGGCCGAGCACCGCCTGACGTACGAGGAGAACCCGCCGCGCGGGGTGATGCACGGGTTCCTGAACCTCGCCTTCGCCGCCGCGGCCGCGCGCGCGAAGCGGGCGAGCCCCGAGACCACGATCGTCGTCCTCGAAACGACCGATCCGGCGGCCTTCCGCTTCGAGGAGGACCGCGCCTCCTGGCGCTCCGGCGGCCGCTCGCTGGAACTCGACGCCCTCGAACTCGCGAAGGTCCGCGAGACGTTCTTCCTGAGCATCGGGAGCTGCTCCTTCCAGGAGCCGCTCGACGACCTGCGGAAGCTGGGGTTGATGTAGACTCGCCGCTCCGAGGGAGCGCGAGATGCACGACGAGCGGCCGAGCCCGGAATCCTCCCCCGCCTCCGGCGGGGGAGGTGCCGCGCCAGCGGCGGAGGGGGCTTCTCCTCTTCCTCTCCCCTCCACGCCTCCTCCGCAGCGCCCGCTCCAGAAGGCGACACGCCCCACCGAGCGTTCATCGCGCTTCGCCAAGGACAACCGCAAGAGCTTGTCCCTCCCCGAGGTCATCCTCTGGCAGCGCCTTCGGCGCGGGCAGACCGGCTTCCGCTTCCGCCGCCAGCACCCGATCGGTCCGTTCATCGCCGACTTCTACTGCCACGAGGTCGCCCCGGTCGTCGAAATCGACGGCCGTTGGACCCACGACCGGAGCTACGACCGACGCCGCGACGACTGGATGGCTGCTCGGGGGGCTGAAGATCTACCGCATCCCTGCCGAGAACGTCCCCGAGGACCCGAGCGCAGCGGCGATCCGCATCCGGCGCTACGGCGAGCACCTGCGATCGATGGGCGGCCCACAGGGCCCTCCCGCTCACCCTCCGCCGCTGCCCGGTCGGCCGAGGCAGGGAGAAGGTTAAGGGCCGGAAGCCCCCTCCGCCGCTTGCGCGGCACCTCCCCCGCGGGGGCGGGGGAGGACCGTGCTAGGGTTGCTCTCTGACCTTGGCCGCAGAGGGAGCCCGCATGCCGTACGAGATCGACGAGACGCACGACCCGAGCCTCGAGTCCTGGGTGGAGTCCGCCAACGACCCGGCCACGGACTTCCCGATCCAGAACCTGCCGCTGTGCGCCTTCGCACCCGCGGAGAACGTGGACGACGGCACGGCGCCCATCCATGTCGGCGTGCTCATCGGGGATCAGGTTCTGTCGCTGAGCAGGATGCAGGTCCGCGGCATGCTTGACGAGTGGGAGCGGAGCCACGGCGTAGACGGGTGGTTCGCGCTGAATTCAACAGGTGTGGACGCGATCGCGGAACTTGACGCCGCCGCTCGGCGCGATCTGCGGCGCATCGTTTCTCGGCTGCTGCGTTCGGATGCGCCCGACAGGGCCGGGCTCGGTGGCCTGCTCGAGCCGCGCGAGGGCGTGCTCATCCAAGAGCCCTTGGTGACCATCGGCGACTACACCGACTTCTACGCCTCCGTCCATCACGCCACGAACGTCGGGACGATGTTCCGCCCGGACAACCCGCTGATGCCCAACTACAAGTGGCTGCCGGTCGGGTACCACGGGCGGGCGTCGTCGGTCGTCCCCTCCGGCACGCCGATCCGGCGCCCGAAGGGGCAGCTCGCCCCCGCGAACGAGGGCGAGGCGCCGGCGTTCGGCCCGAGCAGGCTCCTCGACTACGAGCTGGAGATCGGCGCCTTCGTCGCCCGGGGCAACGACCTCGGCGAGCCCATCTCGATCGAGGAGGCCGAGGACCACCTCCTCGGCCTCTGCCTGCTCAACGACTGGTCCGCCCGCGACATCCAGCGGTGGGAGTACCAGCCGCTCGGCCCGTTCCTGGCCAAGAACTTCGCGACCTCGATCAGCCCGTACATCGTCACGATGGAGGCGCTCGCGCCCTTCCGCGTCCCGCGCGAGCCCCGCCCGGAGGGCGACCCGCAGCCCCTGCCGCACCTCGACAGCGAGCACGACCGGACGCGCGGCGGCTTCGACATCACCCTCGAGGTGCACCTGGCCAGCAAGCAGATGCGCGACCGCGGCATGGCCCCGGTCCGCCTCAGCCGGGGCAACTTCCGGACGATGTACTGGACCTTCGCCCAGATGCTCACGCACCACGCCAGCAGCGGGTGCAACATGCGCCCGGGCGACCTCATCGGCTCCGGCACCGTCTCCGGGCCGGAGCGGTCCTCGCGCGGCTGCCTGCTCGAGCTCACGTGGAACGGCGGCAAGGGCGACCCGCGCCCGGGCACCGACCGCACGCCGATCGAACTGCCCACCGGGGAGCAGCGCCGGTTCCTCGAGGACGGCGACGAGGTGATCCTGAGGGGCTACTGCGAGCGCGAGGGCTTCCGCCGCATCGGCTTCGGCGAGTGCCGCGGGATCATCGAGCCGGCGGTCTGAGCGGGAGCTTTCGTGCCCGGCGGAGCCGATCCGCGGAGCCTGCGGCGGAGCGGGCGGCGTCGCGTTCGCGAGGTCATCGCGACGCCGCAGTCCCCACCGTCACGCGGGTTCGGCCCGCGCGAGCCCCAAAAACGACAGAGCCGGCCCGGGGCCGGCTCTGTCGTGTGCTTCGGTCGGAGCGTCGCGGCTCAGGCCTTCGACTTCCAGGCGCTCTTGTACGCCTTGATGCCCTCGACGATCTGCTCCTCGACGCCGCCGCCGAGGTCCTTGCTCTGGTCGAGCGCGTCGTAGGCGGCGCGGGCCTGCGTGTGGAAGTGCTCGAGCAGTCCCTTCTCGAACGCGGCGACCTGGTTCACCGGGACGTCGTCCAGGTAGCCCTTGGTGCCGGCGTAGATCGAGATGATCTCCTCGGTGACCGTCCGCGGCTGGTACTGCGGCTGCTTGAGCAGCTCGACCATGCGGGCCCCGCGGTCGAGCTGGGCCTGCGTCGCCTTGTCCAGCTCGGTGCCGAGCTGGGCGAACGCCTCGAGCTCGCGGTAGGCCGCGAGGTCCAGACGCAGCGAGCCGGCGATCTTCTTCATCGCCTTCACCTGCGCCGAGCCGCCCACGCGGGAGACCGAGATGCCGACGTTGATCGCGGGGCGGACGCCGGAGAAGAACAGCTCCGGCTCGAGGTAGATCTGCCCGTCGGTGATCGAGATGACGTTCGTCGGGATGTACGCCGAGACGTCGCCCTCCTGCGTCTCGATGATCGGCAG
>CAYMFP010000042.1:0-15893 GCA_964389385.1 uncultured Phycisphaeraceae bacterium
CCTCCAGCAGAGACATCGCCCGGGAAACGCCGGAAGAATGGCTCTTGGTGATGCGTCCGTCCGGGAGCCCCGGCGGCTCGCGCCGCCGGCTCGTTCGGAGAGCCGGGGGCCGCCCTGCCCCCCCCACTCCCCACTCCCCACCGCTCACCGCCCCCCCAGCGGCACATCCGCGAAGGGCAGATCGTCCGGCACGATGACGGCCGGGGTGCTCGTGACCAGCGGCGCCGCTCCGTCCGTCGGCGGGAAGACGGCTTCCACGACGTACGCCGCCCACCCCTCGGGCGGGGCCGCCAGCTCGGCCCGGTACGCCCCGTCCTCGTCCGGCTGGAGGACCCGGGCCGACCACCCCGAGCCGGGGCGGTCGCCGATGGCGACGGTGCGGAAGTCGCGAGCGTCGGCGTTCTCGGCCCGGTAGACGTACACGGCCGAGGGGGGCGTGGGGCCCAGCGGACGCACGGCGAGCACGTCGCCCTCTCGGCGCCAGTCCAGGCCGGGGATGCTCTCGGCGGACGGGTCTTCCGCGACGCGGGCGAAGAACGAGAGGAGCGCGGGGATCGCCTCGGGGCGGGCGGTGATGTTGTGCCCGGCGCGGGCGGCGACCCACAGCCGGTTCTCGCCGGGCAGGGCGTCGAAGTACCAGCGGTCGGAGTCGGTGACGAAGAACTCGTCGCCCGCGGCGCTCATCACGTACTTGGGCATCGTGAGGCGGTCGCGGTAGGCGAAGGGATCGACCAGGGCGGCGAGGCGGTCGGCCTCGGGCGTGCCGAGGCGCTGCACGAGCCCGCGCCCGCTGTAGTCGCGCAGGGGCGGGGCGAAGAAGCCGTACGCCGAGAAGTGGTGGCGGAAGTTCGGCCCCATGTTCAGCAGCGGGATGACCATGGGGGCGATGGCGCGGACGCGGCCGTCCGCCGCGGCCGTGAGCCACGCCGTCCACCCGCGCTTGCTGGCGCCGGCGAGCCCGAACCCGGAGACGTCGACCGGCTCGTCGAGTTCGGCGAGGAACCGCTCGACCGCGTCCATCGCGGCGACGGTCGCCTTGACCATCGGGAGCTGGACCGCCCAGGTCATGTCGCCGGTCTCGAGGGCCCGCAGCCAGGACTCGGCGATCAGGTCGTCCTCGTAGCGCCCGTCGCCGAGATCGGGGGCGATGGCGAGGGGCTGGTTCGGGATGTTGGTGACGCTGGCGACAACGAGCCCGGTCTGGGCCGCTGCGACGGCCGCCGCGTCCGACGCCTGCGGCGGCTCGTCGGCCGGGCGCGAGCCGCCACGGATGTGGAGGACGGCGAGCCCGCTGCGCCGGCGCGGCGGCACGCTGATGCGGAGCCAGTGCGTCCAGAGGGGGTGGCTGACCTCGCCCTCGCGACGCCAGCGCTGGCTGGTGAGCCGGAGCAGGTAGGTCGTGACGCCGCCCTCCTCGGCCGAGGCGACGAGTTCGTACGCGAAGGCCTCGTCGGGGCGTGCGACGTAGCGGTCGAGGGCCGTCCGGTGATCGGCTTCGGGGGGGATGGGGTGGGGTTCGGGGTGGGGTTCGGGGTGGGGTTCGGGGTGGGATGATGAGTGGGGCACGGGGTCTCGCGGCTCGGGAGAGCGCGGGCCGTCGGCCGGGTCGCCGGCGACGGAGGCGGCGTTCGCGGTGAGCAGGCCGGCGGCGAGGAGGCGGGCGAGGGGCTGGAGTCGCGGCGGCATCGGACCTCCGGTCGGGGCGGGGCGGTCCGCCCGGTTCGCCGCACGGTACGCACCGGAGCCGGGGACCGCCGGAGCCGGCGCCGCATCGCGCGGGCGGGGCGGGGCGAAGCAGCGGATCGCGGGGGATCCGGGACCGGCGGCGTCCGGCCCGGCCCCGCGCCCGGAGGTGCTTCATGCAGACGATCAACGCCGACCGCGTCGCCGAGGAGATCGAGCGGGGGAGCGTGCAGCTCATCAACGTGCTGAACGCCGACGACTTCACGCGCGAGCACATCCCGGGCTCGGTGAACATCCCGGTCTCGCACCCGGGCTTCGTGGAGCGGGTCGAGCAGACGGTGGGGGACAAGGGGACGCGGGTGGTCGTCTACTGCGCGAGCCGGGAGTGCCCCGCTTCGGAGAACGCGGCGCGGAAGCTCGAGGAAGCGGGGTTCTCGAACGTGATGGACTTCGAGGAGGGGATGCAGGGGTGGAAGGACGCCGGACGCCGCGTGTCGGCGGGGAACGACGAGATCGGGCGCCCGACGCGGAACAAGCTGGGCGGCGAGCCGTCGCGGCGGGCGGGGGAGCCGCAGCCGCGGCCGGATGTGTGAGGCTGGAGGGGCAGCGGGGCCGGATGGTCCCGTGCATGGCCCGGTCGCCGATTGCCGAATCCCGGTCGCCGGAACGCTCAGCGTCCCGAGCCGCGGCGCTGTTCGACGAGGCGGACGGCCTCGGCGATCGTCGCGTGCAGGTCGTCGTTGACGAGGAAGTGGTCGTAGGCGCCGCAGACCTTGGCCTCGGTGATCTCGCGCTTGGCCTCGGCGAAGCGGCGCTGGATCGCCTCCTCGCCCTCGCGCTTGCGGCTGCGCAGGCGTTCGAGGAGCACGTCCTCCGATGGCGGCATGATGAAGATGCCCATCGCCTCGGGCATCTTGGACTTGACCTGCTTGGCCCCCTCGACGTCGATCTCGAGGATGACCAGCCTCCCGCGGTCGAGCTGCTCGGCGACCCAGGCCCGGGGGGTGCCGTACTTCTTGCCGAAGACGTTCGCCCACTCGAGGAACTCGTGCTCGGCGACCATCCGCTCGAACTCCTCGTCGGAGACGAAGTGGTAGTCGACGCCCTCGACGTCGGCCGCGGTCTTGGGGCGGGTGGTCGCGGAGACGCTGAAGACCGAGCCGGGGATGGCCCGCTCGACGCCGCGGGTGATCGTGGTCTTCCCGACGCCGCTCGGGCCGGAGATGATGAGCAGGAGCCCGTCCTCGGTGTCCGTCGGGAGACGGGGCTTCGGGGCGGCGGCCGGGTCGGTGGGCGTGGGCTGCTGGGCGTCGGGCATGGGGGGAGAGGGTAGCCGGTTTCCGACGCCTCCCCCGGGCCGGGCGAGGCCCCGCCGGAAGGCGTCAGGGGACGACGCGGGACTCGAGGACGGCCATGCGGACGGGGATGCCGTTCGCGGCCTGGCGGAGGATGAGGGAGCGCGGGCCGTCGGCCACGGCGCCGTCGATCTCCAGCCCGCGGTTCATCGGGCCGGGGTGGAGGACCACCGCGCCCGGCTTGAGCCGGGGCTCGCGGTCGACCGTGAGCCCGTAGCGGGAGCGGTAGTCGCGCGGGGAGGCGATGGGGGAGGCCGCGGCGGAGCCCGGGAGCCGGTCGGCCGGGGGCTCGTGGCGCTCGAACTGCACGCGGAGCATCATGACGGCGTCGGCGTTTTCGATCTCCGCGTCGAGGTCGTGGCTGACGCGGACGGCGGTCCCCTCGTCCGCGAGGGCCTCCATCTCGGGCGGGCAGAGGGCCGGCGGGCCGACGAGCACCAGCTCCGCCCCGAGCTTGGGCAGGCACGCGGCGTTGGAGCGGGCGACGCGGCTGGAGACGATGTCGCCGACGATGAGGACCTTGAGCCCGGAGAGGTCGAAGCCCCCCGCGCGCCCGAAGTGCTCGGCGAGGGTCAGCGTGTCGAGCAGGGCCTGCGTCGGGTGCTCGTGCCGCCCGTCGCCGGCGTTGATGATCGAGCAGGGAGCGGCGTGCAGGCCGGCGACGCCCTCGGTCGCCGCGCGTTCCACGGCCCGGGCCATGTCGAGCGCGGCGCCGTTCTCCTTCGCCCGCACGACGATCGCGTCGACGCCCATCGCGACGATGTTGAGCGCGGTGTCGGCGAGGGTCTCGCCCTTGGAGATGCTCGAGCCCTGGCCGAAGAGGTCGTAGACCTCGGCCCCGAGGCGGCGGGCGGCGACGGAGAAGCTCGTCCGCGTGCGGGTCGAGTCCTCGAAGAAGAGGTTGGCGACGAGCCGCCCGCGGAGGGACTCGCTGCGGCGGGGCAGCCCGTCGGCGCCGCGCATGCCGACGGCGCGGCGCAGCAGCTCCCGGATGCCGTCGGCGGGGACGCCCTGGAGGCCCGTGAGGTGGCGGTGCTGGAACATCGCGAGTCTCGGTGCGGGCGCCCGCGGCGTCACTCGGAGGGGACGAGGTCGATCGGCGGCTCGTCGGCCGGGGCGGCCTCGGGCCGGGCCTCGGACGGCTCCGGCTCGATCTCGACCGGCTCGGGCTGCACCTCGATGATCTCGGGCTCGGCCCGGGGGGCGGCGCCCGGGGCCTCCGGCGCGGCGGCCGCGTCGACGGGGACGTCGTCCGGGTCGGGCTCGGTCTGGACCTCGGGGAGGTAGTTGGGCGCGGGGACGGGGATGGTGCCGATCGCCCAGATCTGCCGCGACTCGACCCGCCAGGGGGTGAGCCCGCCCTGGAGTTCGAGCGTCAGGCCCTGCTGGGGCAGCTCGCCGCCGGTGGCGCGGGCGAGGTCGTAGACGGGGCGGAGGACGTCGACCGTCGCCTGCCCGCCGCGGATGCGGACCTGCGCGACGTGGTAGGTCGGCAGGGCGGCGGTCTCGGGCGTCAGCGGGTGGACGGCGACGCGGTCGGTGGTGAGGGCGCCGGCGATCTCGAGGTAGCGCTCGCGCGAGAAGCCCTCGGGGAGGTTGATGGCGATCTCGGCCGTGGCGCCGAGCCCGGGGACCTGGCCGTCCACGGGGGCCGGGGCGGCGGCGCGGGGGGAGGGGGGCGGGTAGCGGTCGAGGGTGTAGCGGAGCGCGGCCGTGACGACCTGGGGCATGGGGTAGCGGTTCGGGTTGCCGAAGGCGGCCTGCCCGCGGACGGGCGGGTAGGTGCTCCAGCCGACGCCGCCGGCGCCGCAGCCGGCGAGCAGGGGGATCGCGAGCAGGGAGGCGACGGCAAGAGAACGGGAGCTTCGGGGCATGCGGCTTCTCCTCGGGAGGCGGGACTGTATCGGACCTCGCCCCGCGGAGCGACCGGCCGGCCGGGGCGGCCGGAGAGAAGCGGTCGGCGGAGGGCGGATGGCAGAGGCCGACCGTGGAGGTCGGGCGAACAGGAGCCGTCCTGCCGCCGCGTCCTTGCGCGCGGGCGTCGGCGGTACGGGAGCGCTACAACCACGTCTCATGTCCTGCCCCTACGAGCGTGTGGTCGAGAACCCCGGCGGGAGCGCCGGCGGCGGGCGGCGGTTCGTCGTCGGCGTCTCGGGCGCGAGCGGGGCGTGGTACGCGCTGCGTTTGCTCGAGCTGCTCCTGCTCGCGGGGCACGAGGTGCACCTGGTCGTCAGCGAGTACGGCAAGCGGCTGCTGCACGACGAGACGCCGCGGGGCGGGCCGTGGGCCGAGTACGGCGTGAAGCGGATCACGCGCACGACGCTGGCGGAGCTGCTCCCGCACCTGGCGGCGAGCGCGCACGCGGCGGCGTTCGAACGCCTGCTCGTCTGCCACCCGAACAAGGACGTGGGCGCGGTGATCGCCAGCGGCTCGTTCCTGCACGACGGGATGGTCGTGATCCCGTGCTCGTCGACGAGCCTGGGCGCGATGGCCTCGGGCTCCGGGAGCAACCTGCTCACGCGGGCGGCGATGGTGAGCCTGAAGGAGCGGCGCCCGCTGATCGTCTGCCACCGGGAGATGCCGCTGAGCCTGATCGACCTCGAGAACCTGCGGCGGCTGCACCTCGCCGGGGCGACGATCTGCAGCCCGAACCCGGGGTTTTACCTGATGCCCGAGCGCGTCGAGGACATCGTGGACTTCACGGTCGGCAAGGTGCTCGACCTGCTGAAGGTCCCCCACGGCCTGCGGACGCGGTGGGAGCACGCCGGCGGGGGGACGGCGCCGGAGGCTCAGGCGGAGGGGTAGGGCACGGGCGGGCGGTTGCCGCACTCGGGGCATCGGAAGCCCGGCTCGTTGAGGTCTTCGAGCCCCGCGAGGGCGTACCCGCAGTAGAGGCAGAGACGGTCGGCGAGATCGCGGCGGAGGTGTTTGGCGGCGTGGCGGCGGCGGAGGAGCACGACCGCGACGGCCGTCGCGACCGCGAAGCCGAGCACCAACGCCGCGTCGACCGAGAGCGTCACCGACGCCGGCAGGTGGTTCACGCGGGGGAGCACCGCGATGAGCCCGGCCGAGGCGCGGACGGCGACCGCCAGGACCGCGACGAGGAGGGCGGCCGCGAGGATCGGGCCGAGCAGGCCCATCGGGTGGCGGCGGAAGACGAGGCGTCGGGCGAGTGCGGCGTCCGTGGACATGCCTACGAGTCTGCCGGAACCGCCGCGGCGAGGGAAGGTCCCTCGGACGGGGTTGTTGCGCGGGCGTGACACGGGGGGCGCCGCGCGACGGCGACGGGCGGGACGACACGGACGGCGGCGCCGCATTCCGGGCAGCGGTCGGCCTCGCCGGCGAGGCCGCGGAGGTCGTAGCCGCAGGCGGGGCAGGCGCGTTCCAGGTCGGCGAGTTCCGCCGTGTGGGCCATGATGCGGGAGCGGAGCGCGAACGCCGCCGCGACCGCGGGGAGGACGGTCGGGAGCAGGAACCAGCTCCCGAGGACGACCGGCCCGTAGACCCACGGCGAGGGCAGGTCGGCGTCGTCGAAGGTCGTGAAGACCCAGCCCCAGAAGACGTACTGCGCGCCGAAGAGGAGCAGGGCGAGGACGGTCTGCCCGCCGCGGATCGCGGCGTGCTCGAGCGGGCGGGCCTGGCGGAACGAGCGGCGGAGGCGGACGTTCGCCGGGTTGAAGGGGAGGAGCAGGAAGGCGATCGTCGGCGCCCGCCGCGGCGGGACGCCTGGGGGCGCGGGCGGAAAACGGCGCAGGCTCGGGGCGTGCCGCGGCATCGCGGCCGAGTGTAAAGCCTCACGCCACAAGGACAAAGGAAATCCGTCCGCGATGGGGCGAGGCGGAGAAGAAACGGGGGATGGGGAGCGGACGTGGAGGTGGGGTGGGGTGGGGGTGGGGTGGGGTGGGGTCAGGCGGTCTTGCGGTCCTGGGTGTCGCCGGTCCGGGTCCTGTCCTTGGTGGACGGGGCGGGGTACTTGATGCGCCCGTGGTAGATGCTCGCGACGGTCTTGGAGATGGAGGAGGTGATGGTCTGGAGTTCGCGGAGGGTGAGGTCGCACTCGTCGAACTGCCCGTCCATGAGGCGTTTGTTCGCGAGTTCGTGGACGAGGGCGTCGATGCGCGAGGGCGTCGGCTCGGCGAGGGAGCGCGTGGCGCTCTCGACGGCGTCGGCGAGCATGAGGATGGCGACTTCCTTGGTGTGCGGCCGCGGGCCGGGGTAGCGGTAGTCGACCTCCTCGGGGAGGCGGTCCTCGTCGGACTCGCCGCGGGGCTCGGCGCCCTCGGCCGCGGCCTTGGCGTCGATGCCGTCCTTGGCCTGCTTGCGGGCGCGGTGGTAGAAGTACTCGACGAGCGTGGTGCCGTGGTGGGCCTCGATGAAGTGCCAGAGCACGCGGGGCAGCCCGTACTCGCGGGCCATCTCGACGCCGTCCTTGACGTGCCCGACGATGACGAGCAGCGACATCGCGGGGCTGAGCTTGTCGTGCTTGTTGACGCCGCCGGACTGGTTCTCGACGAAGTACTCGGGCTTGTTGACCTTGCCGATGTCGTGGTAGAGCCCGCCGACGTAGGTGAGCAGGGCGTTGGCGCCGATGGCGTCGGCGGCGGTCTCGGCGATCGAGGCGACGTTGAGCGAGTGGTTGTACGTGCCCGGGGCGCGCTGCTGCATCTCCTTGAGCAGCGGGTTCTTCGGGTCGCGCAGCTCGATGAGCGTCATCCCGGTGGTGATGTCGAAGACCTTCTCGATGTACGGCAGGGCGGCCGAGGTCACCATGCCGACGAGCAGCCCGCCGAAGCCGGCGAGGAGGGCGTCGATCGCCGTCTGCCGCAGCGAGGGGCCGGTGATCGGGCGGTCGAGCAGCGCGAAGCCGACGGTCGCGGCGACGAGCACGCCCGCGAGCCACGCGGACATCCCGATGATGCTCCGCCGGTCGCGGATCTCCGGCAGGCGCCAGACCGCCACGCCGATGCCGGTCAGGAGCAGCCCGATCGAGGCGACCGGCTGGTCCAGGCCGATCGCCACGAGCAGCCCGGCGATCAGGGAGAGGGCCATGCTCGTCCGCTGGTCGTAGCTGATGACCAGCATGACCGCGAGCAGGAGCACGGGGAAGGTGCTCGTCAGGGCGACCATCTGCGGCTGGAGCACCGTCCCGACGCAGGAGAGGAGCACCGCGGCGAACACCGTCCCCGCGAGCCACGCCATCCGCGAGACGCTGCGGGCCACGCGGGGCACGAACGTCGCGATGTACCCGACGAGGATCCCCGTGATCGTCAGCGCGGCGCCGAAGACCACCGCGCGTCGCGTCCACGCGGCCGCGGGGCTCTCCTGCTCGTAGTAGGCCCGCGTCTCGGCGGCCGCGAGGGCCTCCTGCGTCGGCGAGATGCGCTCCCCCCGCGCCACCAGGCGCTCTCCGGCCTGGTAGCGCTCGACGATCGGCTCGACCTCTTCCGCCCGCGCCCGCTGCTGCGTCTCCGTCGCGTGGGGGTCCGGGGAGAACGTGGGACGCGGGTTGTGCACCAGCCCCGCCACCGCCACCTCCGCCAGCGGCCCCTCCAGCCCGGCCTCGCGGACGGCGCTCTCCATCCGCTGGCGCAGCGGCTCGGCCGCGTCCACCGCCACCATGATCGACGGCGGGCGGACGATCGCCGGCACCTCCTCCGGGGCGTTGGGCCCGGGGCGCATCTCGATCGCCCGGTTCGCGGCCGTCTCGTTCACCATCTGCTGGTAACGCTTCGGGTCGAGCACGGGGCGTTCGCGCAGCTCGCGGCGCAGGCGGGCGATCGCCTCCTCCCACGCCTCGATGTCCTGCACCGGGGCGGGCCCCTGCCCCTGGGCGACGGCCAGCACGGCCGCGAACCGCTCGGGCGTGAGGCGGAACTGCTGGCGGATCGCCGCGTCGACCTCGTCGACGGAGGTCCGCCCCTCCACCGCTCGGGGCAGGCTCGCGATCGGCGCCGTCAGCGCCTCGAGGGCCCGTTCGTTGGCGACGAGCACGAGCGGCACGGTCCCGCGGGCGTCGGCCCGGGCCCGCTCCGTCGCCGGCACGTCCACCACGCTGAAGGGGACGCGCACGAGCCGCGTGTCCCGGGCGATCTGCCCGGCGTGCAGGATCGGCTGCTCCCGCGCCCACGCCAGCACCCCGCCGGTCGCCAGCGCGAAGAGCACCGCGATGAACATCCCCCACCCGAAGGTCGGCGCGTGCAGGACCGCGCGGAACTGGTCCCGCAGGGACCGGTCCTGGATCCGCAGCACCGAGCGTCTGGCCCGCCGCGTGGTCGGGACCCGCCCCGTCCGGGTCGGCGGGAGACGCTTCTGGGGCTTGTTGCCGGGGGGAGGGGGCATGGTGGCTCGGCTCGTGGGTCGGCGGGGTGGAGCGCGGGATCGGGCGGGGGTGAGGGATGGGATGGGGAGCGGACGGTCAGTCCCCCGGCGTAGGTCCGGGCTCCTCCGAACCGGGCAGGTCGCCCTCCAGCGCTTCGCGGACGGCCCGCGCGTGCTCGCGGGCGGCCTCGTCCTCCCCGTACGCCGCGATGATGCGGCTCACGAGGGGGTGGCGCACGACGTCCTCGGGCGTGAGCGTGACGAAGGCGCACCCCTTGACGCGGCGGAGGCGCCGCGCGGCGTCCACCAGCCCCGAGTCGGCCGGGTCCGGCAGGTCGATCTGGGTCGTGTCCCCCGTGACGATCATCTTGGAGCCGTGCCCCATCCGCGTCAGGAACATCTTCATCTGCCCGCGGGTGGAGTTCTGGGCCTCGTCCAGGATGATCAACGCCCCGTTGAGGGTGCGTCCCCGCATGAACGCGAGGGGGACGATCTCGATCACGTCGGAGGCCATCAGACGCTGGATCGACCCGTAGTCCATCATGTCGTGCAGGGCGTCCAGCAGCGGGCGGAGGTACGGGTTGACCTTCTCGAGCAGGTCGACCGGGAGGAAGCCGAGCTTCTCCCCCGCCTCCACGGCCGGGCGGGCCAGGATCACCTTCTGGCAGCGCCCGGTCTTGAGCAGGTGGACGGCCGCGGCGACGGCGAGGTAGGTCTTGCCGGTGCCGGCGGGCCCGATGCCGAAGACCAGGTCGTTGTCGCGGATGGCCTCGAGGTACGCCTGCTGGTTCGCCGTCTTCGCCTTGACGGGCAGCCCGCCGGCGTAGACGTCGAGCCGCCCGTCCCAGTCGAACGAGCCGGCGGAGCGCATGGTGGAATCGGCCGCGGGGAGGTCCGCCCGGCTCGCCCGCTCGGCGATGAGGTCCAGAACCTGCTTGCGGTTGAGCGGCTCGGACTTCTCCATGCTCTGGATGTGCTCGAGCACGCCGCGCGCGACCGTCACGGCGCGGCGGTCGCCCGAGATCCGCACCGCGTCGTCCCGGGCGGTCACGCGGACGCCCAGCGTCTCGCGGATCATCTTGAGATTCCGCTCCGCGGGCCCGAGGATGGCGATGCGGTCCGGACCGGAAGGGATTCGAACGGTGATGTCCAAGATCAACAAAGCTCCCGTGATGGTCCCCACCGGCGGCGGGCCCTCCGCCCGTCCATCATCGACCAGCGGGTGCGGTCTCTCTTCGACCGGCCTCCATCTTAGGGTGCGACGCCGCAGTCCATCGGCGCGTTTTGGCAGGATTCTGTTCGGCATCGCCGCAGCGGGGGCCCTCGCGGCCGCGGGCGGCTGCCGGGCGCGGGTCGTCTCGACGCCCCCCGCCCGTGGGGAGGCGCACGAGGACCGCTGGTCCGTCGCGAGGATCGTCGCCGACGCCGACGATCTGGAGGCGGCGCTCATCGTCGCGGCCGGGCGGCAGACCATCGCCATCGAGGAGCAGCACGAGCCGGAGCCGGGGCGGGTGGTCTTCCGGCTGCGCACCGCGGCCGGCCCGCCGGGGGTGCTGGAGGCTTCGTGGAACCCCGAGGAGGGGAGCCCGACGGAGATCGTGCTCCGCGCCCGGCTGGGGCACTTCGGCGATCCCGAGGCCGAACGCACCCTGCTCAGGCGGACGGCGCGGCGCCTGGAGCAGCTCCGGGGTCCGGGCGCGGCCCCGCTGCGCCGGTAGCCGCGGCCGGGGCGTCGCCCGCGGCCTCGCGCGGCAGGGCGTTCGGCAGCGTCACGCTCATGGTCGTGCCCTCCTGCCAGACGGACTCGACGGCGATGTCGCCGCCGAGCTGGCGGACGGCGTGCTTGACGATCGCCAGCCCGAGCCCCGTCCCCCGCCGCGTCTGCTGGCGGGTGCGGGAGGGGTCCACCTGGTAGAACCGCTCGAAGACCCGCTGCTGCAGCTTGAGCGGGATGCCGATCCCGCGGTCGACGACGTCGATCCGCGCCCCGGCGAGCCCGTCGCCCTCGGGCGGCAGCGGACGGGCGACCACCCGAATCGCCGTCCCCTCGTGGGCGAACTTCGTCGCGTTCTCGACGAGGTTGCGCAGGATCAGCGTGATCAGGTGGGGGTCGGTCCGCAGGCGGGCGAAGGCGGGGTGCAGGTCCGCCTCGATCCGCAGCCCCCGCTCCTGGCAGGGCGTCTCGAGCATCGCCGTGAGCTGCGCGACGACGTCCGCCAGGTCCACTTCCTCGATCGTGGGCTCGAGGTCCGGCTGCTCCAGGCGGGAGAGGTCGAGCAGGTCGGCGATCATCTCCTCCAGCCGCTCCACCGCGCCGGCGATCATCTTCGTCAGGCGCTGGATCATCGCCGGGTCGTCCGAGGCCGCGCCCAGCGTCTCCACGGCCGCGCGGATCGAGGCGATCGGCGTCCGCAGCTCGTGGCTGGCGTTGGCGACGAAGTCGGTCTTGAGGCGGACGGCCTCGGCGAGTTCCGTCACGTCGCGGAGGGCGACGACGACGCCCCCGTGGGGGTTGCCCGGCCCGCGCGTCGGCACCGCGGAGACCTGGAAGACCCGCTCGCCGACGGGGGTGCGCAGGGAGATCTGGGCCTGGTCCGCGGCGCCGGCCTGGGCGTGCTCGAGCACTTCCAGCAGCGGCGTCTGCGGGAGCACTTCCTCGATGGAGAGCCCCACGACCGCGCCGCGGGGGCGCTCCAGGAGCCGCTCGAACGCCGGGTTGCACAGCACGAGGTGCCCGGACGGCGTCGTGGCGAAGACGGGGATGTCGACCGCGTCGACGATGCCGCGGAGCGTCTCCAGCTCGCCCCGGACCTGGCCCGCCCGGCGGGCCAGGTCGAGCGCCCGCACCGACAGCCGCTCGCGGAGCTGCTCGAGGTCGCGCGACGCCGAGCGGTCCTCGAGCGGGTCGCGCGTCAGACGCGCCTCCCGGAGCACGCCGTCGAGCGAGTTCACCTCCGACTCCAGGGCGGCGATCTCGGCGCGGTACGCCCGCTCGTGCCGGAGCAGGATGAGCCACGCGACGAGCAGGCCGGTGGCGATGCCGACGACCGCGCCCGCGGCCGGGCTCGGGATCAGCAGGCACACCGCCGCCGTCGTGATGACCGCGGCGCCGGCCGCCAAAGAAGGTTTGCGGAGAGAGAACTCTCCCCAGGAATCCTGGGTTTCGGCGGCCGGGCTGCTCATGGGTCAGAGGCTATCCGCTTCCAGCGTGCTGGGCTCCTCCAGCGTCGCGCGGTACCCGACGCCGCGCACGGTCCGGATCATCGCCGCGTGCTCGCGCCCCAGCTTGCGTCGGATGCTGGTGATGTGGACGTCGATCGTCCGCTCCGTCACCGTCACCCCGGGGCCCATCGCCGCCTTGATCAGCGTCGCGCGGGAGAGCACCTTGCCCTCGGCCGCGAGCAGCGCCGCGAGGAGGCGGAACTCCGTCACCGTCAGCCGCATCGGCTTGCCGGCGCAGGTGACCTCGTGCGTGTCGGTGTCGATCTCGATCGGGCCGAGCGTGAGCCGGCCGCCGGCGCGGTTCCCGTCCTCCCGGGCCCGGCGGAGCAGGGCTTCGACCCGAGCGAGCAGGACCTTCATGGAAAAAGGTTTGGCGACGTAGTCGTCCGCCCCGGCCGCGAGCCCGCGGACCTCGGCCTCCTCGTCGCCCAGGGCGGTGAGCATGAGGATCGGGGTGCGGGCGAAGCCGGGCGTCTCTCGGAGGCGGCGGGCGACCTCGAGCCCGCCGATCTCCGGCATCATGAGATCGAGGACCACCAGATCAGGGTGAAAGTCGAGGGCGATGCGCAGGGCCTGCCGTCCGTCGTGTACGGAGCGCACGTCGTAGCCGGCACGGGTGAGGTTGTACGCGACGGTTTCGCAGAGTTCGCGCTCGTCGTCGGCGATGAGGATACGGGCGCGGGCGGATTCCCGATCGGCGAGGGTGGGCATGCGGCTCCGGATCCTTGCGGTAGCAGGATTTAGAACGTGCGCCGCGCCGGATCCCGCCTCGGGCGGGTTCCTGCGTCTCCGGAGGCAGGGTATCTCGGGCGGGGCGGGCCCACCAGCCCCGGAGGGCCCCGGCAGCGCTGAGACTGCGCGAAGATTCGGGCAGGAGGGGTGCCAAGGGCGGAAAAGTGCGGGAATCGTTGTTCGGGCTTGCCCGGGGGGGCCGAAAAGCCCTGCGGCGAGTTGGCACTCGCTAAGTTCCGGGGCTACGCTGATCCACCCCGGCGGACCCCTCAGGCGCCGGATGAGAGGCAGGACGCCGGCAGGAGAGCCGTTCCCGGGAGCCGGGAACACGCGTCAGAACTGAAACCCTCGCACGAATCCCTTCGACTTTCAGGACCCAGACGTTGAGAGAACCCGATGTCTCGTCCGATGGCATGAAGTAAGGGCTCACAAACCTGCGCCGCCGCGGTGGCTGGCGACGGCGCAGGGGGCGGTCGGCACGGAGGACTCGCAGCTCCGTCCCGGCCGCGGCGGATGATCTCGGGCGGCGTGCGCCCGGGGGCGGCGAAAGCCGGTCGGTCGCGAGGGCCGGACCGACGTCGCAATCAGGTCCGCCGGCACCGCACCTCCCTCAAGGGGGGGAGCGGGCAGCCACGGGAAAGCGCGCGTCGACAGGACGCGCGGAGCAAGGAGTCTCGAAGATGAGTCGCACGAGCATGATTCTGGCGGTCGCCGGCGGCGTTCTTGGCATGGGCAGCGTCGCCCTCGCCGCCGACGCGGACCGCGCCTACGCCGCCGAGCTGATGGCCGACGCCGCCAGCCGGACGAGCCTGGCCCAGGGCGGCGCCCCGGGCTACGACGGCCAGTTCTACATCTCCGACGCGGCCGGCAACTTCCGCCTGAACATCGGCGGGCTCGTCCAGCTGCGCTACTACGCCAACTTCCGTGACGGCGACACCTTCGTCGCCGACGCGGACGACGACGATGACGCCGACTACACCGGCGGCTTCGACCTGCCCCGCGCGATCATCAACGTCGCCGGCAACGTGATCAGCCCGGACATCGGGTTCAAGATCAGCGGCGACTTCGGCGGCGCCGAGCTCAGCACCCTCCGCGGGTTCGGGTTCGACGATGATGGCGATCCGGTCCTCACCGGCAGCGGCTCGGGCGACTTCAACCTGCTCGAGGCGTGGGTGAAGTACAGCTTCGGCGGCGGGCAGACCTACGCCCTGGCCGGTCAGTTCCGCGCCCCGGTGCTCTTCGAGGAGATCCTCGACCCGGGCATGCAGATGGTGATCGAGCGTTCGATCGTCAACGAGTACTTCAGCCCGGGCTACACCCAGGGTCTGGCGATCGGGCACGAGTCCGACGCGTTCCGCATCGTCGCCTCGGTCAACGACGGCGCCAACAGCACCGTCCCCTACGACCAGGAGTCGGCGGACGTCGGCCTCACCCTCCGCGCTGACTTCAAGATCAGCGGCGACTGGGAGCAGTTCGAGGACATGACCTCGTTCCGCGGCTCGAACAACGCCTTCCGCATCGGCGCCGGCATCCACTGGGAGACCGGCGGCGAGACGGGCGTCTTCGGCTCCGAGACCGCCGACGACGAGCTGTTCCTCTACACCATCGACGCCGGCTACGAGGGCAACGGCTGGAACGTCTTCGCGGCGTTCATCGGCGCCCACAGCGAGAGCGACGACGCCTTCGGTGACGAGGACGATCGCGACGACTTCGGCCTCGTGGTCCAGGGCGGCGTGTTCCTCGCCGACCAGTTCGAGCTCTACGGCCGCTGGGAGACCCTGTTCCTCGACGACGACTTCTTCGGCGACGACGCCGACGACACCGTCAACTTCCTGACGATCGGCGGCAACTACTACATCACCCCGGAGAGCCACGCCGCGGTGGTGTCGGCCGACCTGATCTGGTCCTTCAACGAGACCGCCGGGCTCATCTACGACCCGGAGACCACCGGCCTCCTCGGCAGCACCGACGACAACGAGATCCTCGTCCGTCTCCAGTTCCAGCTCATGTTCTGAGCCGGTTCCGACGGTCTGAGATCGCCAAACACGCCGGCCGCCCCTCGGGGCGGCCGGTCTTGTTTTTGGAGAAGGCCTCGGGGCAGCGAGGCCTCCAGGGCATCGCGTGGGAAGCTCAGAAGGCTTCGATGCGGACCCGCGGCTGGGGGGCGGGACCGGCGAGGCCGGACACGGCGCGGGGCGTCCACGCGGCGGTGAAGACGGCGTAGCCCGGGGCTTGCGTCGGGCGGGCGGGGGCGCGCGTGGGGTGCCAGAGGTGCAGGGCGAGGATCGCGTCCGTCGCGGCCGCGACCCGCGGCGCCGGACGCAGCGCGTAGAGCCGCCGGGCGAGGTCGTCGTCGTCGTACCCGTAGCCGACGAACCGCTCGTCGTACCCGTTCACGGCCTCGAGCAGGCCCCATCGCACCGCGTGGTGCCCGCCGAGGAGCTTGGGCTTGTGCGCCTTCAGCGGGAACGGGACGCGCGGCGGGAGGAGCGACCGGACCCGGTGCCACGCGGCCTGCCGCTCGATCCGCTTCTGACGCTCCGCGAGGCGGCGCCGCTCCCGCGCGACGGACTCCCCCACCCC
>CAYMFP010000043.1:0-15576 GCA_964389385.1 uncultured Phycisphaeraceae bacterium
CTTCGGCGCCGCGCCGGAGCCCTCTCGCGCCGTGTTTGAGGCCTCCCGCGCGGCGCCCGAGCCCTCCGGCGCCGCGATCGATGCCTCCCGCGCGACGATCGGTGCCTCCACGGCCGCCGCGCAGGGACGCGCGTCCCCTCTTTTCCCACCGCCCGCACGTCTTGCGCTCCGCCCCGCCCAACCCCTCCTCACCCCATCCTCCCCTCCGTGGCCTCTGTGCCCTCCGTGTCGAATCCCCCTTCCCTCCGCTCGCGCGGAGGGCTCCCTCACCACCCCTCGATCCCGACGAACCGTCCGTCGCGGTGGAAGACCTGCCCGTCCGCCTCGATCGTCCCGCCCGGGATCCGCCCGTCCCGGCTCTCCCGCGGGCGCAGGTCGCAGACCATGTCCCAGTGCAGCCCGCTCTCGTTCGTGCTCCCGCTCTCCGGGTAGCCCGCCCCCACGGCCGCGTGGAACGTCCCCCCGATCTTCTCGTCGAAGAGCGTGTTCCGCGTGAAGTCGGTGATCCCGTAGTTCGTCCCGATCGCGATCTCGCCGAGGTTCCGCGCCCCCTCGTCCTGCTCGAGCATCGCGATCAGGTACGCCTCGTTCTTCCGCGCGCTCGCGTCCACCACGCGCCCGCCGCGGAACTCCAGCCGCACGCCGTCGACCTCGCGCCCGTCGTAGACCGCGGGGAACGTGTAGTTCACGTGCCCGTCCACGCCCCGCGGGCCCGCGAAGACCTCCCCGTCCGGGAAGTTCTCCTTCCCCGAGCAGTTGATCCACGTCGCCCCGTCGACGCTCACGCGCAGGTCGGTCCCGTCGTGCCCGTCGGCCGCGGGGGCGCGGAAGCGCAGTTCCCTCTTCCCCTGCAGGTGCTCGCGCACGCGCTCCTGCCGCTCGTGCACCCGCCGCCACTCCGCGACGGGGTCGGCCGCGTGCAGCAGCCCGGCGCGGAAGACGAACTCCTCGTACTCGTGGAGGCTCATCTCCGCGTCCTGCGCCGAGGCGAGGGTCGGGTACTGCGTGCCGACCCACCGCAGCGCCCCCTCCGCCGCCCGCTGCAGGAACCGCTGCATCACCGGGCGGCGCGCGGCGCTCATCCGGGCGAGCCGCGCCGGGTCCACGCGGGCCGTCGTCCGCGTGTTCAGCTCCGCCCAGAAGCTGATGACGACGCCGTACTTCTCGACCGCGTCCAGCTCGAGCGGCGAGACGTGCCCGAGCTGCGCCTCGCTCCCCTCCCGCACCAGCACGTCCTGCAGCGCCTCGCTGCGGGCCTCCCAGATGGGGTGCCCGCCGGCCCGGAGCACGGCCGCGTACGTCGCCTCGATCAGCGGCATGGCGACCGGGTCGGCCCGGATCCGAACGAGGTCGCCCTCCCGGACGCCCGTCGAATACCGCACCAGAACGTCGGCCAGCCTCTCGAGCCGCGGGTCCCGCATGGCGTTCGCTCCTCGGGGCCCGCAGGGCCCGTGTTGGGGGGAGAAGAGTGCACCCTTCCCCGCCGCCCACCATAGACTCGCGGAGGGGCGGTGGGTGAATTCTCGGACGAACGCCACGCCTGAACAGGAACGCTCATGAAGCTCAGCCAACGGATCGCGCTGCTCATCGCCCTCCCCGCCGTCGCCGGCGGCGTCTTCGCATTCCAGGCCGGCCAGCAGCCCGGCCGCCAGGGCGGCGGCGAGCCCGCCGGCGCGGACGCCCGCCCCGCCGCCCCCGGCGAGGCCGCCCGGATCGCCGTCCTCGACCCGGTCTTCCTCGTCCGCGCGGCCCTCGCGACGGAGGAGAACGTCGACCGCCTCATCGCCCGGCAGCAGGAGTTCGTCAACGAACTCACGCCGCTGCAGGCCGAGGCCCAGACGGCGATCCAGGAACTCCAGCAGATCGGCAGCCCGCAGGACCCGAACGCCCAGCAGGCGTTCCAGCGGGCCCAGCGCGCCGAGCAGCGCTTCCAGCAGGCCCGCCAGCAGGCGGACCAGGCCTTCGGGCAGTTCTCGGCCGAGCTCGCCCGCGAGGCGTACGAGACGATCCGGCGCGAGGTCCAGGCCCTGGCCGCGGAGCGCGGGTACGAGTACGTCCTCTCGTCGCGCCTCTCCGGGGACCTGCTGACGCAGGGGGGGCTCGG
The DNA here is from genome assembly GCA_964389385.1 of uncultured Phycisphaeraceae bacterium. Taxonomy (GTDB): domain Bacteria; phylum Planctomycetota; class Phycisphaerae; order Phycisphaerales; family UBA1924; genus CAYMFP01. The sequence goes on from CAYMFP010000043.1 coordinate 2,105, forward strand.
CGGGCTCTCCGACGAGATCCTCGCCCGCCCGGTGATGGTCTTCCCGGAGGCGGCGAACATCACCGAGGAGATCCGCCGGCGGCTCGACCTGCCGAACGAGGAGGAGATCCAGGCCGCCGAGGCCGAACGCCAGCAGCGCGCCCGCGAGGTGCTCCAGGGCGCCGCGCCGCAGGCCCCGGCCGGCGGGCCGGGCGACGCCGAGCCGACCGGCGGCTCCACGTTCAGCGACTGAGCGAGCCGGCCCCCGCCGGCCCCCGCCGGCCGCCGTTCGATCACGCGCCCGGGCCCGCCCGCGCCGGCCCGGGCGCTTCCGACCCCGCCAGCTGCGCGCCCAGCTCGCGCACGACGGCGGCCTTGACCTCCGCCATCGGCGGGCAGCGGTCGCCCAGCAGGGCGTGCAGGCTCGTCACCGGGCGCCCGGCGAGCCCGCACGGCACGATCAGCCCGAAGTGCGACAGGTCCGTCGTCACGTTCAGCGCCAGCCCGTGCATCGAGACCCACCGCCGGACCCGCACGCCCATCGCGCACAGCTTCGCGCTCTCGCCCCGGACCGCCCCCGGCACCCAGACCCCCGTCGCCGCCGGGTCGCGCTCCCCCGCCACGCCGAAGCCCGCCACGGCGGCGATCACCGCCCCCTCCAGCGCCCGCATGTACTCGTGCAGGCGCAGCCCGACGCGGTTCAGGTCGACGATCGGGTAGGCGACGAGCTGCCCCGGCCCGTGGTAGGTCACGTCCCCGCCCCGGTCCGTCTCGACCAGCTCCACCCCGTGCCGGGCGAGCAGTCCCGGCGTCGCGAGCACGTGCCCGGCCGCCCCCGGGCGGCGCGTCACCGTGATCACCGGGTCGTGCTCGACGAGGAGCACGATCCCCGCCGGGCGGCTCGCCCCGGCCTCGGCCTCGCCGCGCCAGGCAAGCACCTCGGCGTGCCGCCGCTGCTGCTCCGCGTACGCGTCGGCGTACCCCATCCGCCCGAGATCGACGACCTGAAGCTCCGTCACCGACAGACGGTAGGAGGCTCCGGCGGGCCCGCGGGAAGCCTGTACCCCGCGGGGAGCCTGTACCATGGATCCATGCGCGTGCCCGCCATCGCCGCCCGGTTCCTGCTCGAGGTGCTCGGGGTCGTGCTGATCGTCGTCACGGCCGCCCGGACGCTCCGCACGGGCCTGCTGCTGCTCGACAACCCCGAGGGGGAGAGCCGCTTCTTCGCCGTCCGGGCCGGGGCGGACGGGCCCGCCCGCGAGGGCTGGCTGCTGAGCTTCCGGGGCGAGAGCGGCGCGTGGCTGGCCCTGGCCGAGGGATCCGTCGCCGTCGCGGGGCTGCTGCTGCTCTTCGCCCCGTGGACGCCGGCCCGCCGCGCGGGCGGCGCCGTCGCCGTCGCCTGGGCCGGGCTCTGGAGCCTCAACGCCTGCGCCGCCTGGGCCCGCTCGGGCTCCGGGGCGCTCGCGCCGTGGGCGGCCGGAGCCGTCGCGGGGACGGTCGGGGCCGGCCTCCTCGCCGCCCGGGCCTGGCGGCGCGACCCCGCCCGGGCGAACGCGCGGACGGCGCCGCTCGACGTCATGAAGCCGTGACCGCCCCGGGACGGGGGGCGGCTATCGTCTTCGCCCGCCATGCCCGACATCCATCCCACCGCCATCGTGACCGGCGACGTCCGCCTCGCCGACGACGCCGTGATCGGACCGTACTGCGTCGTCCAGGCGACGCCCGCCGGGCCCGTGACGCTCGGCCCGGGCGTGGTGCTCCACGCGCACGTGTCGATCGCCGGGCCGATCGAGATCGGCGCGAACACGCAGGTCTTCCCCGGCGCCTGCCTCGGGTTCCCGCCGCAGGACTACAAGTTCAAGATGGGCGACCCCACGGCCGGCGTCGCCATCGGCTCCGACTGCATCATCCGCGAGCACGTCACCGTCCACGCCGCGACCAAGGCCGACAAGCCCACCCGGATCGGCAACGGCGTCTTCATGATGGTCGGGTGCCACGCCGGGCACGACGCCACCGTCGGGGACCGGGCGGTCATGGTGAACGCGTGCCTGCTCGCGGGGCACTCCGAACTCGGCGAGCGGGTCACCTTCTCCGGCGGCGCCGTGCTGCACCAGTTCAACCGCGTCGGGCGTCTGAGCATGGTCAGCGGCCTGGTCGCGGTCGCGATGGACGTGCCCCCCTTCTGCCTCGTGGGGGCCCGGAACACCGTGCGGGGGCTCAACCTCGTCGGGCTGCGGCGGAACGGGTTCTCCTCCGAGACGATCACCGCGATCCGGGCGGCCTTCCGCGAGGTGCTGCGCAAGAACTTGCCCCGCAAGGAGATGATCTCCGAACTCGAGGCCCGCGCCGACGGATATCCTGAGATCGCCGAGATCGCCGAGTTCATCCGCACCGCCCGGCGCCCCATCTGCCACTTCCAGGACACCCGGGGCGAGGGAGCGGCCGAGAACGAATGAGCCCGCCGGATCGAGGCGAGAGGGAGACCGCCACGGCATGAGCGCCGCGGCCGACACAGCCCAGCCCGCGCGGCAGGACGCCGCCGGCGATCGCCCACCCGACGACGGGAACCCTCGCGCGATGCCCCGCACGGACGCAGCCCTCTTCGACGGCCCCCCGCTCACCACCCCCGCCGACGACGCGAACCCGCGTCTGTGCGTCCTCGCCTCCGGCAGCTCCGGCAACTGCTCCGTCCTCATCACGCCCAAGCACCCGGGCTCCCCGCTCGCCCGCGGCGTCACGCTCATCGACTGCGGGCTCAGCCCGCGGCGGACGTTCCGCCTCCTCGCGGCGATGGGGATCCGCCCGGACGAGATCGACGACATCCTGCTCACCCACCTCGACACCGACCACTGCCACCCGGGCTGGGCGAGCGTCCTGAACGGGGAGGGGCGGCACACCGGGTGCCGCGCCACGCTCCGCATCGCCCGGCGTCACCTCGGGCGGGCCGAGCGCGACGGGCTGCTCCGCTCGCGGTGCGAGCCGTTCGAGCCCGCGCCGTTCGACCTCTCCCCGCGCCTGCGGGTCTGCCCGATCATGATGTCGCACGACGCCCTCGGCGTCGCCGCCTTCCGCTTCGACTTCACGCCCGCGGGCGGCGCACGGGAGCACCCGGCCTGCTCCCTCGGCTTCGCGACCGACCTCGGGCGCGTCACCGCCGGGCTCGTCGACCACCTCCGCGGGGTCGACGTCCTCGCGATCGAGTCCAACTACTGCCCCCGGCTCCAGCGGTCGAGCGCCCGCCCGGCGTTCCTCAAGCAGCGGATCATGGGCGGCTCGGGGCACCTCTCCAACGAGGAGGCCGCCGAGGCCGCGGACCTGATCTCCCCCCGCGAGCACGCCGTCTTCCTCCACCTCTCCCGGGAGTGCAACCGCCCGGAACTCGTCTCGGCCCTGCACGCCGGCGCACGGTACGGGCACACGATCACGAGCCAGTTCCGCCCCTCGCGCTGGGTGCCCGTCCGCCCCGGCCCGCGGCCGACGCCACGGGCGCCCGGCCGCGTCCGCCTGCGCCCGCTCTGCGGCGACACGCTCCCGCTCTTCGCGTAGCACCGCGAGCCCATTGGGCGGTACCCTTCCGCGTGCCCGCCAAGGCCCGCGATCCCATCTGCCTCTCCGACACCGAAGCCCGGCGCCGCCGGCGCTCCAGCCGCGCCCGGCACGACAAGCGCCTCCGGCTCGCCCATGCCCTCCGCCGCCTGCTCGGCCTGCCCGCCTCCGTCACCGTCGACGGCGTCAGCTACCGCGAGCGCAGCGCCCTGCCGCTCGCCCGGGCCCTCTCCCCCGAAGGGCCGGGGCTGAAGGAGTACGACGCCCGCTTCCCGGGCGGGGAGACGATGCGCCTCCGCGCCACCCCCGCCCGCCGGTACGCCGACCTCGGGCAGCCCGACCGCCGCCCGATCTACGAGCGCGTCGCCGACCGCATCCGCCCCGGCATGCGGATCCTGGACCTCGGGTGCGGCACGGGGGACGGGGCGGCCTGGCTCGCCGACCGCGTCGGACGCTCCGGCGGCGTCGTCGCCGTCTCCACCGACCGCGAGTCCATCCGGTTCGCCCGCCGGCGCTACCCCCTGCCCAACCTCGCGTTCGAGATCGGGCGCACCGCCACGCACGGGCTCGAGACCCTCGCCGGGGAGCCGGACGCCTCGTTCGACGCCGTCTTCGCCGAGGCCCCGCCCCCTCCGGACAAGTCCGGGCCCGGCTCGGCCGCACGGCCCGACCCGCTCGCCGAACTCTTCCGGGTCCTCGATCGCCGCCCCGGGATCCAGGGGGGCGGGTGGATGCTGCTGACCGCGGAGCCCGCGGCGGCCGCGGGGCTGGAGGCCCGCATCCGGGCCGCCGCCCGGCGCGGCGCGCCACCGGACGCGCCCGAGCCTCGGATTCTCGGGCCTCGCGAAGGCGAGGTCGGCCGGGTCTGGTGCCTCGTCCTCCCGCCGCAGGCGGCGAGCGAATCCCAGCCCGACGCGGGCCAGGCGGTTGTCTGAAGCCGCGGGCCCGGTTACCCTCCATCCATTCATCCGAATGAACGGATGAAGGGTCCGCGCGGCCCCCGAAGCCCCAATCCCCCGGAGCCAGCATGTCCCACCGCTACCTGTTCACGTCCGAGTCGGTGTCCATGGGCCACCCGGACAAGGTCTGCGACCAGATCTCGGACGCGATCCTCGACGCGATGCTCGAGAAGGACCGCAACTCCCGCGTCGCCGTCGAGACGATGGTCGGCACGGGCATGGTGGTGGTCGGCGGCGAGGTCCGGACGGACGCCTGGGTCGACATCACGGAGACGGTCCGCGAGACGGTCCGTCAGATCGGCTACACGGACGCGAGCATGCGGTTCGACTACCAGTCGTGCGCGGTGCTCAGCGCGATCAACCAGCAGTCCCCGGACATCGCGAGGGGCGTCGACGAGGGCGCCAAGGGCGAGGAGGGCGCGGGCGACCAGGGGCTGATGTTCGGCTACGCCTGCGCGCAGACGGACTCGTACATGCCCCTGCCGATCACGCTCGCCCACCGCCTGGTCGAGCGGCAGGCGCAGGTGCGGGCCGCCGCGGGCATCCCCGGGCTCCGCCCCGACGCGAAGAGCCAGGTGACGATCGAGTACGAGGGGCGCGAGGCCAAGCGGGTCGACACCGTCGTCCTCTCGACGCAGCACGACAAGAGCTGGAACGACCGCCAGCCCGAGCTCAAGCAGCAGGTCATCGAGCACGTGCTCAAGCCCGTCCTCGGCGAGTGGTGGAACGACGACATCAAGGTGCACGTCAACCCGACGGGGCGCTTCGAGATCGGCGGGCCGCACGGCGACGCTGGCCTCACCGGGCGCAAGATCATCGTCGACACCTACGGCGGGTGGGCCCGCCACGGCGGCGGCGCCTTCTCCGGCAAGGACCCGACGAAGGTCGACCGCTCGGCCGCGTACATGGCCCGCTACGTCGCCAAGAACGTCGTCGCGGCCGGGCTCGCCGACGAGTGCGAGCTGCAGCTCAGCTACGCCATCGGCGTCCCGCAGCCGACGAGCATCCACCTCGAGTGCTTCGGCACCGAGAAGGAGGATCTGGGCAGGATCGCCGCGGCGATCCGCGAGGTCTTCCCGCTCACCCCGCGCGGCATCATCAACACGCTGCAGCTCCGCAACCCGATCTACCGCCCCACCGCCCGCCACGGGCACTTCGGGCGCGACCCGCACGAGGGGTTCTTCACCTGGGAGAAGACCGACCGCGTCGACGCCCTGCGGAACCTCGTGAGCAACACGGCGGCCGCCGTGGCGTGACCGCCCACCGCCCCCGTTGACAAACCGAGCGAACGCACGGGAGCCCGCCGCTCCCGTGCGGTGCTTTTGGGGAGACGGTGGGAACCGGCCGGCCCGGGGAGCGCGGCTCAGCCCCGCCGCCGCGCGAGCATCCGCAGCGCGGCCGCCGCCAGCACCGTGCCCACCGTGTTGGAGACGATGTCCCAACCGGTGTTCACGTACCCGCCGACGTTGTGGTCCTCGACCACCAGCGTCACGACGAACTCCACCAGCTCGTTCGCCGCCCCGAGCCCCCCGCCGATGAGCGCCGCGGCCGCGAGGATCGAGACGGGCGCCGGGTGGGGGAACGCTCCCCCATCGCCCGCCGGGAGCAGGCGCGGGAGCTTCGGGCGCGGCTCGGCCGGCTCGCGCCGGATCGCCGCTACCAGCGCCTCCCAGCTCGCCACGGTCGCGCTGAAGAACCCGAAGGCATGCGTCCACTGGTCGTACTTCGGAACCCAGCCGACCGGGCGGAGGTTGTAGAGCACCGTCCGGCCCGTCTCGCCGTTCTCCGCGGCCCAGTCCAGCGCCAGCGACGCCGGGATCTGCACCGTCCCGCCGGCCATGTGCAGCCCGCCCCAGACGGTCAGCAGCCAGAGCGTCGCCCGGCTGAAGCCGACGCGCACGTCCAGGCCGAGCACGAGGGCGATGAAGCCCAGCATGGCGGCGGCGTAGATCAGAAACTCGACGTTGCCGCGTCCCAGCGCCAGCCCGCCGCAGGCGAGCATGTACGCGGCGACGAAGGCGATCAGCGACCGCGGGATCTCGCTCAGGAATCGGCGCATGGTCCGCTCGGGCCTCCGGTGACGGGGTTCGGGCCGGGGGCGCGGACGGCGTCGGAGGAGCCGCCGCCGGGGGCGCCGCGTTCCTCTGTATCGGCCGCGTACAGCCGACGCTCCACCGCGTACCGCTCGACGAGCGGGTGCAGCAGGCCGTCCGCCCCGAGCCCCCGCCGGAGCCGCTCGCGGACGTCCGTCGCCGCCGCGTCGACCAGCCCGACATCGACGATCGCCCCGAGCCAGGCCCCGATCTCGGCGTCGGTCCAGAACCGAGCCCCGCGGAGGGCGTCGGCGATCGCGTCGCGCTCCGCCCCCCGCCGCGCCACCACCACGGGCCGGGCCAGCTCCAGGATCCGCCGCGGCTCCCGCCAGCGGTGGAAGCCGGCGAGCTGGTCGCCGCCGAGCAGGAACCGCAGGTCCGCGTCCGGGCCGCAGGCCTCGCGGGCCGTCGCGAGCGTGCGGACCCAGTAGCTCGCCTCTCCCGCCTCGCCCCGGAGCACCTCCTCGCCCCAGACCGCGACGCGCGGGCGGCCCTCCGCAGCGAGCCGGATCATCGCGGCGCGGTCCTCCCCGCTCGCGACGGGGCCGCGGTCCTTGAACGGGGACCGCCCCGCGGGGACGAAGACGAGCCACGGCAGCGCTGCGCCGGCCTGCTCCGGCCCGAGCCCCCAGGCGGCGCGGCGCGCCCGGTCCGCGAGTTCGACGTGCCCGGCGTGCACGGGGTCGAAGGTGCCGCCGAAGAGCAGCACCCGCGCCCGCTCGCTCGGCGGGACGGGGAACTCGCGCGAGAGCGTGCCCGGCTCGTGCATCGGGGCAGGGTACCTCCGGCGCGAGCGGGCATCCCGCGTGCGCACGCCGGCCGGCGAAGCCAACATGCGCCGCCGGCGGGCTTGAGCCTCGCGGGCAAGGGGCTACCATGCGTCGCGCGGCCGACGGCCCGTCCGTCACCCCCGACCGCGCAACGTCCGGCCCCATCGTCTAGTCAGGTCCAGGACGTCAGGTTTTCATCCTGAAAACAGGGGTTCGAATCCCCTTGGGGTCATTGACACGGCGCCGGCCCGTCCGGCGCCGTTGTCGTGCGCCGACGGCGCCGGGCGGGCCGCCTGCCGGTCGCTCTCCCCCCCCTTCCCACCCTCCTCTGCCCACCACCCCCTGCATCGGCAGCCCCCGCACGGGGCGAACCGCGCGGGGTGAACACCTTCCTGCTCGCCAACGCCCCGCTGACGCCGCCCGCGTCTCCATCTTCTTCCCCACCCTCGTCCCCACCCCCATCCCCGCCCGAAGCCGCGTCTGAGACGCCGTCCCAGGATCAGAGCCCGGCTCAGGCCCCAGCCCAAGCCCCGACACAGGGCGCGCCGCAGACCTCGGCCGACACGCCGCCCGAGGCCGGCGCGGGAGCGGCGATCGATTCGACCGTCGAGCCGGGCGGGCTGTGGGCGGGCGACGCCTCGATCGCCCTGGTCCTGGCGCTCATCCTCCTGATCGTCGCCGCGACGGTCGGCGCGGCGATGCTGCTCGGCATCCACAAGCGCCTGCGGATGAACCCGTCGGAGCGCGCGGGGCTGCGGAAGCAATCGAACCTCGCGCCGGCCCTCCACGGGATCGCCGGCGGGCTCGGCCTCGTGCTCCTCGCCTTCGCCGCGTGGAACGGGTTCTCGGGGTACGAGCGGACGGTGTGGCCGATCGTCGCCTTCGTCTGGTTCCTCGCCGTCGCCGCGGGCGGAGCGACGACGTTCGTCCTCGCGAGCCGGCACCACCGCCTGTTCACCCCGGTCGCGCTGGCGCACGGCGTCGGCGCCCTGCTCGGCATCCTGCTCGTCGGCGGGATCGTCGTCTACCTGCTCCGGATCGACGCGCCCCCGCCGAACAACCCGGCCGACGCCGTCGTGAACGCGGTGCGCGACGAACCCTCGCCGGACGAGCCGCGCCCGGACGAATCGCGCGAGGAGGCCCCCACCCCAGCGGAACTCCCGCCGCAGGGCAGCCCCGCGGGCGCACGGGAGAGTTCCGACGTCGAACAACCGAGCGGAGCCGATCGGCCGGAGCAGTGACGGCGAACATCGCTCACGCCGCGCCGGCCGAACCCGGTTCGCCGGCATCGGCTCCCCGGCCGGCGGCCCGCACGGACCGGGCTAGGTCGGCCTCGCACCTTGCGACCGGCATGGCCCCGCCGGCGATTGACGCCGGCGGGGCTCGTTCTCGGCGTCGAATGCCCCGGGGCGGCGGGAGGCCGCTCGGGGGCGTCGTGCCCATCCGCCGGGACGATCACGCGGCCGCGGTCAGCGACCGCAGGTGCTCGTCGACGACCGGGGTGAGCTGGCTCTCAAGGAACCGTGCCTGCGCCTCCTCCTCGCGGAGGATCCGCTCGCACACGTCCGCGGTCTTCGTGTCGCCGATGCGCCGCGCCCCGTCGACGAGGGCCTTGTACGAGGCGATCTCGAAGTGCTCAGCGCCGATGCTCGCGAGGGTGTCCTTCACCAGCGAGTCCGGGGCCGCGCCGGGGCCGGAGCCTTGGATCATCCCGATGAGCTTGCCGTGCATGTTCTTGAGCGTCGAGGTGCTCTCGCCGCGCGCCTCGATGCATTCCTTGACGAGGTCGGCGTGCCTGCGCGTCTCGTCGAGGTGCCCCTGCAGGCGGGACTTGAGCTGGGGGATGTGGTCCGCGTGCTTGACCTGATGCTCGAGGGCCTCGATGGAGGCCTTCTCCATCGCGTAGGCGTCGCGCAGCCAAGCGGTGACGGCGTGTTCCGGGTTCTGAGCCATGGTGTACTCCCTGGTATGTAGGGGATTTGCGTGCCGCAAAGGGATGCTTGAAGCCGGGGCGTTTCGGCGCAGCGCCATCGACGGATGCCCCCGCCCGGGGGGAGCCTGCGCCCACGCCGCCGGCCGGGCCGCATCCCCCGCATGCGCCCGCCGAAGACGCAGATCCGTCTTGAGAACCCTTCCCTCGGCTCGCACGGAAAGCTCACCCATGCCCGCAGACCCGCCGGTGAACATGGACCGCCTGACCGAGGTGGTGAAAGCCGCCTCCCGGATGACGCCCGAGAAGGAGGCCGCGTGGCGCCGCCTCGTCACGCGCTCGCAGGACGAGTTCAAGCACGGGCACGGCTTCCAGACCCCGGTCCGGGGCGGGACGCCCGACGTCTACGCCGTCGAACTCGTCCCCTGCGAGGCCGGCGCGGACGGGTCCGTCATGCTGCAGCGTCACTCGGACGAGAGCCGCGTCCGCACCGACGCCGGGGCGTTGTACGACCTGTGGATCGAACGTCTGCCCGCGGACGCCGTGTGACGCGTCCGGCGTGACCCGCCCGCCGGAAGGAACCCATGCTCCAGCGTTACGCCGACAGACGAGAGGCCGGACGCGTCCTGGCCGAGGAACTCCTCCGCGCCGGCGTCCGCGAAGCGCTCGTCCTCGCGCTGCCGCGGGGGGGCGTGCCCGTGGGGTACGAGGTCGCCGAAGCGCTGGACGCGCCGCTGGACCTCATGCTCGTCCGCAAGCTCGGCGTGCCGGGCCGGGAGGAACTCGCCATGGGCGCGATCGCCTCCGGGGGCGTCTCGGTCGTGAACGAGGACGTCGTGCGAGCCCTGGGCGTGCCGTCGGAGGAGATCGAACGCGTCCGCGCCGCCGAGCGAGAGGAACTCCACCGGCGCGAGCGCGCGTACCGCGGCGACCGCCCGCCGCCGGCCGTCCGGGGCCGGCGTGTGGTCATCGTCGACGACGGGCTCGCGACCGGCGCCAGCCTGCGGGCGGGGATCGCCGTGCTGCGGGTCTCCGGCGCGGCGGAGGTGATCGCGGCCGTCCCCGTCGGCCCGCCGGACGCGGGGCAGGGCTTCGCGGGCTCCGTGGACGCCTTCGTCTGCCCGCTCCAGCCCCGCAACTTCTTCGGCGTCGGGCAGTTCTACGACGACTTCGAGCAGACCACGGACGAGGAGGTCCGAGCCCTGCTCATGGACGCGTGGTCGCGGCGCCCCCCGCAGGAACGCGCGGCCGCCTGAGCACCCCGCGCGGCGCCGCGTGCACGGCAGGAGGACGCGTGAGCGCCACGGCCTCGGAGCGAACGCTCGAGACGATCCGCCGCCTCGCCCGTCCCGGCGGCGTCGTCGGCGCGGCCCTCGACGCGATCGGGGAGCGGCGCGTCGTTCTCCTCGGCGAGGCCACGCACGGCACGGCCGAGTTCTACCGGATCCGCGGGGAAATCACGCGGCGTCTGATCGAGGAACGCGGCTTCGCGGCCGTGGCCCTCGAGGCCGACTTCCCGGACGCCGCGCGGGCGGGGCGGTACGCCAAGGGCGAGGGCTCCGATCCCGACGCGAACGCGGCGTTGCTGAGCTTCGATCGCTTCCCCCTCTGGATGTGGAGGAACCGCGCGTTCGCGGAGACGCTGGAAGCCCTCCGGGCCGTCAACGCGCCGCGGCGCCCGCGCGAGCGGGCGGGCGTCTTCGGGCTCGACCTCTACTCCCTGCACCGCAGCGCGGACGCGGTGATCGAGTAGCTGGACCGGACCGATCCCGCGGCCGCCGCCCGGGCGCGGGCACGCTACGCCTGTCTGGACGTCGGCCCGCGCCCGCACGACGACGGGCAGGCGTACGGGCACGCGGCGAGCCTGGGCGCCCGCCCCGCGTGCGACGACGAAGTCCTGCGCCAACTGCTCGACCTGCGCGAGCGGGCGGCCGAACGCGTCCGCCGCGACGGGCTGGGCGCGGAGGACGAGGCCTTCCTCGCGGAGCGGAACGCGGAGGTCGTCCGCGGCGCCGAGGCGTACTACCGCGCGATGTTCAACGAGCACCGCGGGGGCGAGAGCACCTGGAACCTGCGCGACCGGCACATGTCCGAGACGCTCGCCGCGATCGAGCGGCACCTCGCGGCCACCGGCCGCCCGAGGAAGATCGTCGTCTGGGCGCACAACTCCCACATCGGCGACGCCCGGGCGACGAGCATGGGATGGGGCGGGGAACTCAACCTCGGGCAGCTCACCCGCGAACGCCTCGGCGGGGAGTGCTTCCTCCTCGGCTTCACCACGCACACCGGGACCGTCACCTGCGGGCGCGACTGGGGGGACGATCCCCTGCTCGACCGCGTGCGCCCCTCCAGGCCGGACAGCGTGGAGCACCTCTTCCACCTCGCGGCCGGGGAGGGCTCCCCCGCTCGCGGCGGGCTCGACGGCCCGCCGGGCGCGGCCGGCTCGTTCCTGCTCGACCTGCGCCGCCCCGAAGCGGCCGAGGCCCTCGCCGAGCCCCGCCTGCAGCGCATGATCGGCGTCGTCTACCGTCCGGAGACCGAGCGTCTCAGCCACTACGCCGAGTGCGACGTCGCACGCCAGTTCGACGCGGTGATCCACGTCGACCGCACCCACGCGGTGGAACCGCTCGACCCGGTCGCGTCCTGGAACTCCGACCTCGTCGCCGAAACCTACCCGAGCGGCCTCTGAGGCGTCCGACGCCCCTCTCCGCACGAACGCTCAGGGCCGGCCCTCTCCATCCGCCCTCCACAGCCCCGGAAGGACGCCCATGCCACCCCCGATGCGCGACGCAGACGTCACGGTCGCCGCGAACGACGCCGAACTCCCCGGCATCCTCACGATCCCCGAACGGGCCGTCGGGCTCGTCGTCTTTGCGCACGGGAGCGGCAGCAGCCGGTTCAGCTCGCGGAACCGCGCCGTGGCGAGAGACCTGAACGGGGCCGGCCTCGGCACCCTCCTCTTCGATCTGCTCACGGAGCACGAGAACGAGATCGACGCGCGGACGGCGCACCTGCGCTTCGACATCACCCTCCTCTCCGACCGCCTGATCGGGGCCGTCGAGTGGACGAGCGAGGACGAGGCGACCGCGGGGCTGCCCATCGGCCTCTTCGGCGCGAGCACCGGCGCCGCGGCCGCGATCCGCGCGGCCGCCGACCGCCCCGAACTCGTCCGCGCCGTCGTCTCACGCGGCGGCCGCCCGGACCTGGCTGGCGACGCCCTCGACCGCCTCGACGCCCCCACGCTGCTCATCGTGGGCGGGGCCGACACCCAGGTGATCGATCTGAACGAGGCGGCCGCCCGGTCGATGGCCCGCGCCGAGCACCGCACCGAGATCGTCGCCGGGGCGACGCACCTCTTCGAGGAGCCGGGGGCGCTCGAGCAGGTCTCCCGGCTCGCTCGCGAGTGGTTCCTCGATCACCTGCGCGGCGCGGAGGCCGCCCGCCCGGGCCACGGCGCCGGCACGGAGAGCGGCACCCCGGGCGCCGGCCGCTGAGTGCCGCCCGCGGGTTACGGCAGCGGCTCCGCCCACGCCTCCGGCACCGCGGAGTACGAGCCGGCCGACCCGTCCAGCCGGGCCGCGTTGAAGCCCCGTCCCGCGCTGTGCCACCACCCCACGCGCCGGGCGACCTGCTCCGGGTCCCGGAAGTCGATGACCCCGCTCGTCCGCGTCTGCGGCGGCGGGTCCGTCGTCCGGTCGTCCCAGGCCGAATCCACCGCCAGGGGAAGCGTCCACGGCCGCTGCACCAGGTCGTACCGCACGTGGGCCGGGGCCGCGTCGTAGTTCGAAGCGTCCCCGGGCAGCCCGGCGTGCCCGGTGGCGTTCATCGCGTATGTGCGCTGCGTCTCCGGCCCGTAGACGCGCCGGGCAGAGGGGCAGACGAGCACCGAGTCCGACAGGTACACCCCCGTTCCGATCGCGTCGACCCCGGCCCCCGTCTGGACGACGATCGCCCAGAACGGCACCTGCGTCCACGGCACGCCGAGGGCAGGCCCCAGCCCCCGGTTCTCGTCGGCGTAGAGGCGGCAGACCAGCCCGATCTGCCGCAGGTTCGAGGCGCACACCGCTGTCTGCGCCCCCTCCCGGGCCCGGTGCAGAGCCGGCACGGCCAGCCCCAGCAGCAGCGCGATGATCGCGACGACGACGAGCAGTTCCACGAGCGTGAAGCCCCGCCCGACCGCCCCCGCCGCCTCGCC
>CAYMFP010000044.1:0-15496 GCA_964389385.1 uncultured Phycisphaeraceae bacterium
GGTGGGGGGAGGGGGAGGGGGGTGGGGTGGGGTGGGGCTACGCTTGGCCCGTGGCGAGCGATGAGCGCGACGTGCTGGCGACGGAGGTGGCGGGGATCCGGCTGCGCAGCCCGGTGCTGCTCGCGGCCGGGACGTGCGGGACGCTCGACGAGATGGCCGGGGCCGTGGACCTGTCGCGCGTCGGCGGGCTGGTGACGAAGTCGATCACCCGGGCGCCGCGCGAGGGGAACCCGACGTGGCGCGTGGTGCCGACGCCGACGGGGATGCTCAACGCGGTCGGGCTGGCGAACCCGGGGGTGGAGCGGTTCGTGGCCGAGCACGGGCCGCGCGTGCAGGCCGTGCCGTGCCCGGTGTTCGGATCGGTCGCGGGGTTCAGCCTGGAGGACTACGTCGTGGTGGCGGGGGCGCTGGAGGGGGTTCCGGGGCTCGCGGGGATCGAACTGAACGTGAGCTGCCCGAACGTGCACGGGGGGTGCGAGTTCGGGGCCGATCCGCGGGCGCTCGCGGAGCTGGTGCGGGAAGTGCGGGGGGTTGTGCGCACGAAGCCGCTGTTCGTGAAGCTGAGCCCGGTGACGGTGGGGACGCCGGCGACGATCGTGGACCTCGCCCGGGCGGCGATCGACCCCACCCCTGGCCCTGGCGGGGGGGCTTCCGGCGGGCCGGGCGGGAGGCCGGGCGCGGACGGTTTGGTGCTGTGCAACACGGTGCCGGCGATGGGCATCGACGTGGAGACGCGCCGGCCGCGGCTGGCGAACGTGACGGGGGGGCTGAGCGGGCCGGCGGTGCACGCGGTCGCGGTGCGGATGGTGCACCTGGTCTACCGGGGGATCGCCAGGGACGCGGGCGTGCCGCTGGTGGGGCTGGGGGGCGTGACGGGGTGGCGGGACGCGGCGGAGTTCGTGCTCGCGGGGGCGTCGGCCGTGCAGATGGGGACGGCCCTGTTCGCGGATCCGCGGGCGCCGGTCGGCGTGGCGCGGGGGCTGGCGAAATGGGCGCGGCGGCAGGGGGCGCAGAACGTCTCGGAGCTGGTGGGGGCGGTGGTGCTGGAGTGACGATCGCAAGGCCACCCGGAGGCGGTCATCGGGCGTCGGGGATCGGGCGAACCGCACCCCATGCCCGAGCACCCGTACCCGATCACCGGCGGCTCCGAGGCCGAGGCTCCGAGACCCGACGGGGGTGAGGTCGTGCCGGAGGCGCGGGGCGCCTGGCCGCTGCGTCTGCTGGGGGCGCTCGTCGTCGGCGTGGGCGTGCTGATGCTGCTCGCCTACGGGCCGCTCGGGCGGGTGGCGTGGGGGTGGATGATCTTCTGGGGCGTGCTCGCGGCCGCGATCCTGTTCGGGCTGGCGACGCTGTTCGGGAACGCGCGGTCACGGGGGCGTGGTGAGGGTGGGGCGAAGCGAATTTCGTAAACTCCGCGCCACCAGCTCGGGCTACCGCTCGACGCGGCCGGAGCCGGAGCCCTTGGCCAGCGCCTCGACCTCCGCGACCGAGACGTGGTTGAAGTCTCCGGGGATGGTCTGCTTCAGGCAGGAGGCGGCGACGGCGAACTCCAGCGCGTCTCTCGTGCTCGGGAGCTGGAGCAGGCCGTAGATGAGCCCGGCGGCGAAGGAGTCGCCCCCGCCGACGCGGTCGACGATCTGCACGTCGTAGCGTTTGCTGCGGGTCGGCGTCTTGCAGTCCCGGTCGTCGAGCAGCATCGCCGACCAGCCGTTGCGGCTGGCGCTGTGGCTCTCGCGCAGGGTGATGGCGACGGCCGAGAAGCCGAACCGCTCCTTGAGCTGCTTCGCGAGGTCCGCGTACCCGGCCTCGTCGATCTCCCCGCCCTCGACGTCCGAGCGCGCGGCCGCCATGCCGAGGCACTTCTCCGCGTCCTCCTCGTTGGCGATGCAGACGTCGACGAACTCCATGAGCGGCATCATGCAGCTCCGGGCCTCCCGCACGCTCCAGAGCTTCTTGCGGTAGTTCAGGTCGGCCGAGACGGTGACGCCCCTGGCCTTCGCCGCCTCGCAGAGGGCGCGGAGGGTCCGGCGGGCGGTCTCGCCGAGGGCGGGGGTGATGCCGGTCCAGTGGAACCAGCTCGCGCCGTTCAGGATGGTTTCGGCGTCGATCTCCTCGGGCGCGAGCGTCGTGACGGCGCTGCCGGCGCGGTCGTAGATCACCTTGCTCCCGCGCTGGCTCGCCCCGGTCTCGAGGAAGTAGATCCCGACGCGGTCGCCCCCGCGGACGATGTAGTCGGAGCGCACCCCGTACCGCCGGACGGCGTTCACCGCCGCTTCGCCGATCTCGTGCTTCGGGAGCTTGGTGAGGAAGTAGGCGTCGAGCCCGAACTGCGCGAGCGAGACGGCGACGTTCGCCTCGCCCCCGCCGAAGACGGCGTCGTAGCCCTGCGCCTGCACGAACCGCGTGAACCCCGGGGTGGAGAGCCGGAGCATGATCTCGCCGAACGTCACGACCTTCTTCATCGATGCGCTCCCTCGGGGGAGCAACCACGGAGATCACGGAGAACACCGAGAGGGAGATCGGAGGCGAGAGTTCGGGAGCCGCCGCCCCTCCTCTCCTGCTCCGTGCCGCCTCTGTGTTCTCTGTGCCCTCCGTGGTTGCTCCCGATCCGCTTACTTCTGCCGGGCGGCGTCGATGCCGGCCCGCATCGTCCGCGCGTTCTCGGTCAGCCTGGCCCAGTCGCCCGAATCGATCGCTTTCTTGACGAGCAGCGCCGAGCCGATGCCCACCGCCACGGCCCCGGCCCGCAGCCACTCCCCCGCGTTCTCGGGCGTCACCCCGCCCGTCGGCATCAGCCTCAGGTGCGGCATCGGCGCGAGCACCGCCTTGAAGAACGCCGTGCCGACGCACTCGGCCGGGAAGACCTTCACGATGTCCGCCCCCGCCTCGTGCGCGGCCTGGATCTCGGTCGGCGTGAACGCGCCGGGCATCGCCGGCACGTTCAGCTCGTGCGCCGCCTCGACGACCTCCGGCTTGAAGACGGGCGAGACGACGTACTTCGCCCCGGCCGCGACCGCGCGCTCGGCCGTCTCCCGGTCGAGCACGCTGCCGACGCCGATCATCCACTCCGGCGCGCCGTTCCTCGTGAGTTCCCGGATCACCTCGATCGCGTTCGGCGTGGTCATGGTGATCTCGAGCGCCGGCAGCCCTCCGGCCGCGAGGGCCTCGGCGACCTTGGCCACCTTGCCCGCGTCGCCCAGGCGCACCACGGCGACGCCGCCGATCTCCGTCAGCCGCTCCACGATCTCGTGCCGGTTCAACGCCGCCCTCCCGTCTGCCCGCCCGCGTCCTCGCTCATGCATCGCCCCCTTCACCCGGCCCCGACGGCCCGCAGCCACGCCTCGGCCATCATCGCGTGCCCGGCGAACGAGGGGTGCACGCCGTCGGGCGCCCAGAACGCCGGTTCGCGCCGCGCCGCCGCGGCCGCGAAGAGCCCGTCGAAGGGGACGTAGAGCGCCCGCAGTTCGGCGGCGACGCGGCGGGCCGCGTGGATCTTCGGATCCAGGTCTTCCCGCCACGCCCGCCGGTCCTCCGGCACGGGGAGGACGAACGGCTCGCAGACGATCAGCCCGGCCCCGGCCTCGTGGGCGGCTCGCAGGATGCTCCGCAGCCCGGCCTCGTACTCCTCGACGGGGGTCGGGTCGCCGCGGTCGTACCGGCGCCACGTGTCGTTCACGCCGATGAGCACCGAGACCCAGTCCGGGCGCAGGGCCAGGCAGTCGCGGTCCCACCGCTCGGCGAGGTCCTTCACGCGGTTCCCGGAGACGCCCCGGTTCAGGAAGCGGACGCTCAGGTCGGGGAAGCGGGCGTGGAAGAGCCCGGCGGCGATCGCCGCGTACCCGGAGCCGAGCGATGCGGGATCGCTCCGGTCGCGCCCCGCGTCGGTGATGCTGTCGCCCTGGAAGAGGACCGTCTGGTCAGGCCCGAACAGCGGGTTGGGGCGGGCGGCGGTCATGGGCCGGGGAGTGTACCGGTCCCTCCGGAGCCGGGCCGCGGAGGGACGCCGCCAGGAACTCGACGGGATGGAGGGACGGCGTTCTGACGCCCTCGGCGATCTGGTGCCGGCAGCTCGTGCCGGTGGCGAGGACGACGTCCTCCGGCCCCGACTGGCGCACGGCCGGGAAGAGCCGGTGCTCGCCGATCCGCATGGAGACGCCGTACCGGTGCGCCGCGTAGCCGAACGAGCCGGCCATGCCGCAGCACCCGGTGTCGAGCACGCGCACGCGGTCGCCGAAGACGCGCCGCAGCAGGCCGCTCGACGATTCGTTCCCCCACAGCGCCTTCTGGTGGCAGTGCCCGTGGAAGAGGACGCGGCCGGCGGGCGGAGCGAACTCCGGGCGGCGCGGGTGGCGGTCCCAGCGGTCCTCCAGGAACTGCTCGGGCAGGAAGCTCTTGCCGGCCAGCGCCCGGCGCAGCTCGATCGGGCGGTCGATCTTCAGCAGCAGCCAGTCGTCGCGGAAGGAGCTGAGGACCGAGGGCTCGCAGACGAGGATCGCCTCGACCGCCGCGTCGTTGATCGCGGGGCGCAGGCGGTCGAGTTCGCGGGCCGCGTCGCGCTGCGCGGCCGGGAGGAGGCCGGTGGAGATCAGCGCCCGCCCCGCGTCCGTCCCCTCGTGCAGGCGCACGCGGTAGCCGAAGGCCCCGAGCACGCGCTTCGCGGCGAGGAGCACGCGGGGCTCGTTGTGGGCGGTGAACGTGTCGGCGTAGAGCACGACCGTCGGCGCGTCGGGCGGGAGGTCGGGCTCGGGCGCTCGCCTCCAGGCGCGGCGGATTGGGCCGTGGAAGCGGGGGAGTTCGCGCTCGGGGGCGATGTTCAGCAGGCGGTTGACGAGCGCCCGCACCGGCGGCAGGGCGTTGACGCGGTTCGCCGCGCCGGGCGCGAGCGCGGCCAGCCGGTTCAGCCGGTGGATGTGCCCGAAGGCGAGCGCGGCGAGCGGCGCCCGCCCCGCCGCCCGGTGGCCCTGCGCCGTGTACTCGGCCTTGAGGCGGGCGATGTCGACGTTGCTCGGGCACTCGGTCTTGCAGGCCTTGCAGGAGAGGCAGAGGTCGAGCGTCTTCTTCGTCTCCTCGTCGTTCCACTGCGGGACGCCGCGGTGGGCGGGGTCGCCGGGCAGCAACGCGAGCTGTCCGCTGATGGCGAGGCGCAGCGCGTTGCCGCGCCCGCGCGTCGCGTGCCGCTCGTCGAGCGTCGCCATGTAGGAGGGGCACATCGTCCCGCCGGTCTTCTTGCGGCAGACGCCCGAGCCGTTGCACATCTCCACGGCCGCGGCGAAGCCGTGCTGGTCCTCGTAGCCGAAGAACGTGTCGACTTCCGGGATGCGCACCTCGCCCCCGTCCGGCTTGACGCGCAGCTTCTCGACGATGCTCGCCACCGGGCGCGGGCGGTCGCCGCCCAGGTCGACGATGTTGCCGGGGTTGAGCAGGTTCTTCGGGTCGAAGAGGCGCTTCACCTCGCGGAAGGCCTCCATGAGTTCCGGCCCGAAGTAATCCTCCAGCAGCGGCCCCCGCACCCGCCCGTCCCCGTGCTCGCCGCTCATCACGCCGCCGAGGCTCTTCGCCAGCGCCGCGACCTCCTGCGCGACCGCCACCATCCGCTCGCGGTCGGCCGGGTCGTGCGGGTCCAGCAGCGGGCGGACGTGCAGCACGCCGACGGAGGCGTGGGCGTAGTACGCGGCCGTCGTGCCGTGGCGCTCGACGATCTTCTGGAACTCCCGGACGAACTCCCCGAGCCGCTCCACCGGCACGGCGTTGTCCTCGACCAGCGTGATCGGCTTTCGGTCGCCGGGCAGCCCGTGCAGCAGCGGCTCGCCCGCCTTGCGGAGCTGCCAGGCCCGGGCCATCGCCGCGGGCTCCGTGTGGCACTGCACGCTCGCGAGCCCGTGCCGGCGGCGGACCTCCTCGAACTTCGCCTCGATCTCCCCGAGCCCGCCGCGGTCCGCGGGCAGGTCGCTGAAGAACTCGACGTACAGCACCGCGTTGACGTCGCCGCCGCCCTCCGGACGCGGGAGCAGGTCGACCGCCGGGCGGTGCTGCGTGTTGTTCCGCGCGAGCGTGACGACCATGTCGTCCAGCAGCTCCACGGCCGCGGGACGCAGCTCGAGCAGCCCCTGCACCGCGTCGATCGCCTCGAAGACGCTCCCGAACCCGACGACCGCCAGCCCCTTCGTCCGCGGGATCGGGCGGAGCTTCAGGTCCGCCAGCAGCGTGACGGCCAGCGTGCCCTCGCTCCCGCAGAGCAGCGGGGCGAGGTTCACCGCCCCCGGATCGACGCCCGCCCCGCCCGGCCCGTCGAGCTGGGCCAGGATCTCGTCGAGGGCGTACCCGGCGCTGCGCCGCCTCGTCTTCGGGAAGCGTTCGCGGATGAGCCGCTCGTGCCGGCGGACGATGCCGACGACGCCCTGGACGAGTTCCGCCGCGACCGGATCCCGCAGCCCGGAGCCCGGCGAGAGATCGACCTCCCGCCCGTCCGCGAGCACCGCCCGGACGCCGTGCAGGTTCTCGACCGTGCGCCCGTAGAGGATCGAACGCGACCCGGCCGCGTTGTTCCCGATGCACCCGCCGACGTTGCAGTGCCTGCTCGTGCTCGGGTCCGGGGCGAAGAAGAGCCCGGTCGGCTTCAGGGCGTCGTTCAGGTCGTCGAGCGTGATGCCCGGCTCGACGACGCACCGCCGGGCCTGCTCGTCCACCGAGCGCAGCGCATGGCACCCGGCCGAGAAGTCGATCACCACCGCCTCGTTCGTGCACTGCCCGGCGAGGCTCGTCCCGCCGCCGCGGGGCAGGATCGCCAGCCCCTCGTCCCGGCACGCCCGCACCGCGCGGACCGCGTCCTCGACCGAGGCCGGGATGATCACCCCCAGCGGCTCGACCTGGTACAGCGACGCGTCGGTCGCGTAGAGCATCCGGTCGTGGAGCCCGAAGCGGACCTCGCCCTGGACCGCGTTGGCGAGGCGGCGTGCGGCGTCGTCGAGCCGGCGCTGGTCCGGGCGCGGCGGGGTCGCGGAAGCCTGCTGGAGTCGGATCATCCGCCGAAGGGTAGGGGCGGCGGGAAAACTCTCGGGACGACCCGTCCGGGAAGGGCGAGAGCCTCGGAACCGGCCCTGATCAGGACCTCGGCCCCGCGCTCAACCAAGCACTCAGCAAGCACTCAGTCAGAAGGTCGACTCCCCGCGGCTGTTCATGACCGCCGCGAGTTCCCGGGCCGCCTCGCGGCTGTCGCAGCGCCGGTGCGTCGCCCATCCGTTGGCGCCGAGCTGACGCCAGACGTACCAGTCGCCGTTGTGGTCGACATCCGCGCGGTAGAGTTCCCCGCGTTCGGGGCAGGCGGAGACACGTTCCGTGAGCTGGGCGTTTCTCATGGGTACTCCGTCACGCACGAGAAGCCTGAAGATCGACGCGACGCACGAAGGAAAAAGCGGTCGAACGACCGGAGCCCAGTATACCGCGCCGTGCTTCTCGGACCCGGGAAATCTCCGGATCGGCGCGTGCCGTGTGCGTGGTGCGTTTTCGCAAGTCGCTGTGAGATCAGATCTTGGGCGCTGGGTCGGGCGTTCAAGTTAGCCCGCGGCAACTTCGGCGACGCGCTCCACGGCCTCCGCCCGCACCCAGGTCTCTCCCCCGCTCCGCAGGCGCAGTCGGACCCACTCCCCGCGTTCCTCAAGCACCCGCGCCTCGACCCCCGGAGCGAGGGGTTGTTCGAACGTGCGCGGGTAGACGGCCGCGTTCGGGCCGTTGTACGCGTCGGCCGGACCGCCGACGATGACCGCGTGCCCGGAGGCGGCGCCGAGCGCCTCCTCCAGCGCCAGCGAGCCGAGGGGCAGGATCGCGAGCGCCGCGGCGCCGACGAGCCACCCGGTCCCCACCCGCCGGAGCCGGGCGACGCGGAGGGCGGCGAGGATCCAGAACGCGCCGGAGGCGGCGAGCCCGAGGGCGAGGATCCACGGGCGCGGCACGAGCCCCCGCCACCAGAGCAGCGCGTCCTCCGCGAGCGCCTGCCCCCCCTCGGGCGCGGCGGTCCCGACCAGGGAGCGGGCGTAGGTGAGACTGGAGCGCACCCGCGGGTCCCGCGGATCGAGCCGCTCGGCCCGGCGGTACGCGAGGACGGCCCGCCCGACGTCCCCGGCGAGCAGGTGGGCGTTGCCGAGCCCGCGGTAGAGGTCGGCGCTGACGCCCTCCCCGGCCGCGAGCCGCCCCTCGATCAGCGTGGTCCAGGCCGCGACGGCGTCGCGCAGGGCGGTCCGGCGGACGGTGGATTCGGGCGGCGCCTCGACGGCCCGCTCGTACGCCTCGAGGGCTTGGCGGTGCAGCGCGAGGTCGTCGTCCGGGCCGCCGGCCGCGGGCGCGGCGAGCAGGGCGAGCAGGAGGGGGAGGAGGCGTCGGATCACGGGCGGTCTCCGATCGCGCGGGGGCGTGCGGCGCGGCGGCGGGCCCGCTCGACCGTGCGCAGCGCTCGCAGGACCTCACGGCGTTCGACCTCGGCGCCGGGCGTGCCGGCGCCGCCGGCGAAGCGCCCGGCCTCGGCGTCCGCGACGAGCTTGGCGAGCAGCCGGGCTTCGTCGGAAGATGCCGGCCCGAGCAGGGCGAGGCAGTCGGCGTGGGTGACGGACTCGGCGGGGCGGTCGAAGGCGTCGGCGACGTACCCGCGGACGGCCGGTTCGGTCGCGCCGCGTCGGAGCCTGGCGCGGGCCCGGGCGTAGGCCGTGCGCCGACGGAGGGCGGCGCGGTCCCGCGGCCGCGTGGCGACGCGGAAGACCGCGGCCGCGGCGAACAGGGCCGGAGGAAGCATCGCCGCCGCGGCGATCGCCGGGCGACGCATCGCGGCGGCGAGGGTGAAGCCGTCGGGCTGGAGGGCGGAGGCGCCGGCGTCGACGGCCCAGATGCCCGGGCCGGTCGGCGTGAGGGGGCGGGGTTCGCCCGCGGCGGAGTGGCGGGGGAGGTCCGGGCCGCCGCTGCGTCCCAGGGCGCCGATCGCGTCGGCGGCGGTCACCTCGCGGACCTCGCGGACCTCGAGGGGGATCGGGTCGGTCGCGGCGATGACGTACCGCTCGGCCTCGGGATCGAAGGTGGCGAGCGGGACGGAGGGGATCGCCTCGACGGCCGCGTTCGTGGGGCGGATCGTCATGGTGAAGACGCGCTCGCCCGGGCGTTGGGCGGGCTGGGCGCGCCAGCCTTCGGGGTCGAGCCGGAAATCGTTGAAGCCGGGGACGCGCGAGAGGTCCGGCGCGGCGTCGATCCCGCGCATCGGCTCCTCGCCGCGGACGGTGAGGCGCAGCTCGATCGGGTCCCCGACGTTCACCGAGGTCGGGCCGGCCCGGAGCGAGAGGGCGTAGCTCCCGATCACGCCGGTGTACGCGTCGGGCCGTCCCGCGGCGGGGGGATCGCGGACCTCGACGCGGATCGGCTCGGCCCGGCTGATGGCGCGGACGCGGCGCTGCGTCGTCGGGTCGAGCGTGTCGAACGTGATCTCGAGGTCGTTGAAGTCGAAGGTCCCCGCCCGCTTCGGGATGATCCGGAACCGCATCGTGGCGGTGGGCACGACCTGCCCCCCGACGTCCGCCCGCCCGCGTTCGGCCGTGGTCTGCACGCCGAAGGCGGTGGCGACGGAGGATCCGGCTCGCTCGGCCGCGGGGTCGCGGATCCCGTAGACCTCGAACGCGTCCGGGAGGCTCGCCGAGGCGAGCGTGGCGTCGGCCTGCTGGGCGCCGATGTACCACGTGAGCGTGAGGGTGGCGGCCTGCCCGGTGTAGAGCGTCTCGTCGTCGACGGAGGCGGTGAGGAGGAACGCCTCGTCGGCGACGGGCTCGCGGACGCGGAACGAGACGGGCTCGGTGCGGAGCGTCCGCCCGTCCACTTCGACCGCGATCGGCGGGATCTCGTACACGCCGGGGCGGTCGGCGGAGACGGCGTAGATGAACGTGTGGTGGACGGTCTCCTCGCTGACGACGCGCCCGTTGACGATGCGCCGGGAGTTGCGCACCCGCTGCTCGCCCTGGAAGGCGACGCTCACGCCGCGCGGGGCGTTGACGACGGGGCGCCGCGGCTCGGCCGCGTTGACGGCCCGCACCTCGAGCCGCACGCTCTCGCCCACGTAGAACTCGCGGTAGTGGATCCGGGCCTCGACCGACACCTCGCCCTGCTGCTGCGCCCGGGCCGCGGGCGTGAACAGGCCGAGCAGCGCCGCGAGCGCCAGCATCGTCAGCCTCGCCATGGTCGTCTCCGTGTTCACCAGTCGCGCTCCACCGCGGGGCGGCGTCCGCGCTCGATCGCCCGCGCCCGCTGCCGGGCCTCGCGTTCGAGGCGCTCTTTCTCGAGGATCTGCTCCACGATCTGGTCCTCCGGGCTCAGCTCCTCGGGGGGCGATTCCGCGGGCTCGTTCGGCGCGGGCTGCTGCTCGCCCTGCTGCTGCTGCTGCTGCGGCTCGCCGGATTCCGGGCCGCCCTCGCCCTGCCGGGGCTCCTGCGGGCCGTCCCGACGCCCCATCGCCTCGGCCGCCTCGCGGAGGGCCTCGGCCGCCTCCGCCTGCTTCTCCGCCGCGCCGCGCGTGTCCTGCTGCTCCAGGCGCTGCTGCGCTTCGCGCTGGGCCTGCTCGGCCCGGCGCAGCTGCTCGGCGGCTTCCCCGGCGGACGGGTTCCGCTCGGCCTGCGCCTCCGCCTCCTCGCGGGCGGCGGACGTCTGCTCGCTGAGCTGCTGCTGGCGCTGCGCGAGCTGCTCCGAGGCCTCCGGCGGCGTGCCGCTCGACTGCTCCGAGGCCTGCTGCTGCTGCTCGGCGAGCTGCTCGAGCTGCCGGCGGAGTTCCTCGGCCCGCCGCCGGGCCTCCTCCTGCTCCTGCTGCTGCCGGCGGACCTCCTCGCGGAGTTCGCGGATCCGCCGCCGGACGAGTTCGGTGTTGCGGGCGGCCTCCGCGTCGGCGGGGTCGACTTCCAGCACGGAGCGGAACGCCTCGGCCGCCTCCGGGAGGCGTTCGAGCACTTCCTGTGGCGTGGGCGGGCGCATCTGCCCGTCCTCCTCCACGGGCGCCTCGGCCGCGGCGAGCAGGGCGTGCCCGAGGTTGAACCGGGCGTCGCGGCGGAGGCGGCGGGTGTCGGCGAGCAGCGCGGCCTCGCGCAGCGCCGGGACGGCCTCCCGCGGGCGCCCGGTCTCCAGCATCGCGACGCCCAGCCCGTAGAGCGCCTCGGGACGCGGCGGGATCGTCCGGCCGTCGTCGCGGGTGCGTGGCGCGGCGAGGCGGCGGAACATCTCGGCCGCGGCCTCCGGATCCCCCTCGCGCAGCGCCCGGTTCGCCTCGCGGACCGAGAGCTTCGCGTCGGGCGCTGCGGCCTCGGCGGCGGTGGGGGAGCCGCCGGGGAGGGGCGCCGCGCCGGGAGCGGCCGGGGCCGCCGCGGCGAGGGCGGCGAGGGCGGTGGCGATCGCCGTGTTCATGCCGTGCTCCATGTCCGGCGGCGGTCGCCGATCAGCGCCTCGGCGCAGAGCAGCGCCACCGCCGCCCAGACGAACCACACGTACCGTTCCTTGTAGACGAGCGTGACGCCGGCCTCGCTCTCGCGCTGCTCGGCCGCGTGGATGAGGTCGCGGTAGACGCGGTCGAGTTCGATCCGCCCCGTGCCGACGTTCAGGAAGACGCCCCCCGGGGTCGCCGCGGCGATCTGCGTGAGCGTCTCGGCGTCGAGCGCGGCCATGACCTGCTCGCCCCCGTAGCGGACGATCTCGCCGTCCCCGGCGGGGATCGGGGCGCCCGCGGGGCTGCCGATCCCGATGGCGATGATGCGCACGCCCGCGGCCGCGGCGAGGCGCGCGGCCTCGATCGGCAGCGAGTCCTGGTCGGCCCCGTCGGTGATGAGGACGATGTCGCGGTAGCGCCCCTGCTCGGGCTTCGGGTCCGCCGGGTCGACCTCGAAGACCTGCCGGAGCGTCTTGCGGATCGCGTCGCCGATGTTCGTGCCGCCGTACGGCGCGATCTCCGGCGAAAGCTCCTCGAGCTGGAGCCGGACGAAGCCGTGGTCGACGGTGAGCGGGCTGCGGATCACCGGAGCGCCCGCGAAGGCGACCAGGGCGACGCGGTCGCCCTCCAGCTCCGAGACGAGGTCGCCGATCCAGAGCTTGGCGCGCTCCAGGCGGTCGGGGGCGAGGTCGCGGGCGAGCATCGAGCGCGAGACGTCGACCACGAACGCCACGTCGCGCCCGCGGCGGACGACCGGCTGCTCGACGGGATCCCACCGGGGGCGGGCGAGGGCGAGGGCGGCCGCCGCGATCGCCAGCGCCGTGAGGGCCGCCTTCAGCCAGCGGGCGGCCCGCGAGGCGGAGCCGGCGAGGCCCGGCAGCAGGCCCGGGTCCGCGAGCAGGCGCAGGGCGCGCCGGCGGCGGAAGAAGCTCCACGCGAAGAGCCCGAAGGCGATCGGCGCGAGCCAGAGCGCGTGCAGCCACCCCGGCGCGGCGAGGTCGAACCACCCCGGCGATCCGAACGGGACCGGCGTCACGGCAGCCTCCTGTAGACGAGCGTCCGCAGCGCGGCCTCCAGCACGAGCAGCGCGAGGGCCCACACCGCGAAGGGCGCGAACTCCTCCTCGTAGCGGGTCAGCTCGCTCGTCTCGATCTCGGTGGTCTCCAGCTCGTCGATCGTCGCGTAGATCTGCCGCAGCGCGTCCGCGTCGGAGGCCATGAAGAACCGCCCCCCGGTCGCCTCCGCGATCGTGCCGAGCAGCCCCTCGTCCACGCCGGAGGGCTGGCGCACGGGGATGCCGCCGAAGTTGATGATGCGCGACTGCTCGCCGACGCCGACGGTGTAGATGCGGATGCCCAGGTCCGCCGCGAGCCGCGCGGCCGTCAGCGGGTCGACCTGCCCGCGGTTGTTCTCGCCGTCCGTGAGCAGGATGATCACCTTGCTCTTGATCTCGAAGTCCGGGTCGGCGGCCGGATCGGCGCCCGCGGCCGCGGCGACCTCCCGCTCCGCCCGCCGGAGCCGCGCGACGGCGAGGGCGAGCGCGTCGCCGATGTTGGTGCCGTCCTCCTGGTTCACGCGCCCGGCCGTCTGGAGCGGCTCGATGAGTTCGACGAGCGCCGCGTGGTCGCGCACCAGCGGCGCCACCGTGTCGGCGAAGCCCGCGAAGGCGATCAGCCCGATCAGGTCGCCCGCGCGCCCGCCGAGCCGCTTGCCGTCCCCGGCGACGAACTCGGAGACGACCTGCTTCACGGCCGCGAACCGCGTCACCGAGCGCCCGTCCAGCAGCATCGCCTGGTTCATGGAACTCGAGCGGTCGATCACGAGCTGGATCGCGATGCCCTCGGTCTTCTCGCGGGTCTGCCCCTCCGCCGACTGCGGGCGGGCCGCGGCGACGATCAGCAGCCCGACCGCCAGGAGGCGCAGCGCGTGCGGGAGCCAGGGCGTCGCGGCGCGGAGGGTCCGCGGCGCCGCCGCGGCCCGGTGCGTGCCGGGGTACGGGGCCGCCGCGCGCCGCGCCAGGCTCCAGCGCACGATGAGCAGGGGAACGAGCAGCAGGGCCAGCGCCGCGAGCGGGTGCGCCCAGCGGTCGATCTCGCCCGGCCACAGCAGCGACGCCCAGTCGACGCCCGCGATCCGATCGAGCAGTCCGCTCACGCCGGCACCCCCTCGGGCGTCGCATCCCGGGCCCGCTCCGCCAGGGCGGCGGCCTCGCGGAGCACCGCGGCGGTGGTCTCTGCGTCGGGCCTGGCCGTGGGGTCGTAGCGGAGGCGTTCGAGTTCACGCCGCAGCTCCTCCAGGCGGCGGGCGCCGGAGGCGTCGAGCCGCCCGGACGGCATGAGCGAGACGATCAGCGCCGCGAGGGCGAGCCGCTCGGGGGGCGTGGAGCTTCGCCCGGCGGCCCGCAGGGCCTGGTCGAGCGGGTCCGCCTCCGGCGTTCGCCCCCGCCGGAGCCGCCACGCGATCAGCCCGCCGGCCGCGACGATGGCGACGGCCGCGATCGCCTGCCCGAGCCGGCGCGAGCCGCGCGGCCCTTCGCCCCGCCCCGGCGGGTCGATCGGCCCGCGCTTCGCCGCGAGTTCCGCCTCGCCCTCCGCCGGCAGGACGCTGACGACGCGGACCTCCAGCGGCTCCGTCACCAGGCGCTGCGCCGCGGCCGACGCGTCCGCCGGGCGCCACTCCAGCTCCGCCGGCGGGACGACGTAATCGCCGTCGAGGAACGGCTCGAGCGTCCACGCCGTCCGCTGCACCACCCGCCCGTCCTCCAGACGCGGGGCCGATGCCTCCGGCCCGGAGACGATCGTCCACCCGGCGGCTTCGAAGTCCGGCGCGCGGAGCTGCGTCTCGACGCCGGGGTCGGCCGCGGCGAGCGCCTCCACCCGGAGCCGGTCGACCGTGCGCATCTCCTCGCGGTCGAGGCGGAGGCGCAGCTCCGCGGCCGCGCCGGAGGCGACCGTCTCCACCCCCGACGCGGGGGCGGCCGGCTCCCCGCCGCACCCGGCGGGCGTTCCGACGAGCAGGCCGGTCAGCAGCCCGGCGGCGAGCACGAACGCGATGGGCCGCCCGACGCGTCTCATCGGGCCGATCTCCGCGGGCGCCCGTCGTGGGCGCCGCGCCTGTGGAAGTACGCGGCGAGGTCGTCCCCGAGCGGGCGGTCGGTCGAGAGTTCGACCAGGTCCACCCCGGCGCGGCGCAGCAGCTCGCCGAGGCGCGCGTTCTCCTCCGCCGCGCGGCGCTCCGCGGACCGCCGGGCCCGGCGCGAGCCCGCGTCGAAGAGCACGCGCCGCCCCGTCTCCGGGTCCTCGAACTCGATCAGCCCGATCGCGGGCAGCGCGCGTTCGGCCGGGTCGAGCGTCCGCAGCGCGATGACCTCGTGCCGCCGCGCCAGCAGCCGCAGCGGGAGGTCGAGCGCCTCCGCCTCGGCCTCGGTCCGCAGCAGGAAGTCGCCGAGCAGGAAGACGATCGAACGCCGCTTGAGCACGCGGTCCAGGAACGAGACGGCCTCCGGCAGCGCCGTCGCCCGCCCGTGCGCCTCGGCCGCCAGGAGTTCGCGGATCAGCCGGAGCTGGTGCTGCTGCCCCTTCGCCGGCGGGAGGAACGCCCCGAGCTCGTCGCGGAACGTGAGCAGCCCGACCCGGTCGTTGTTCTTGGACGCGGCGAGGGAGAGCACGGCCGCGGCCTCGGCGGCGAGGCGCGCCTTGGTCTTGCGCCGCGTCCCGAAGCCCTGCGAGGCGGAGAGGTCGACGCAGAGCACGACCGTCAGCTCGCGCTCCTCGGTGAATCGCTTGATGAACGGCCGCCCCGCGCGGGCGGTGACGTTCCAGTCGATCGAGCGGACGTCGTCGCCCGGCTCGTACTCGCGGACCTCGGCGAACTCGATCCCCTGCCCGCGGAAGGCGGAGTGGTACTCGCCGGCGAAGAGGTCGTCGACCCGCCGCTTGGCGCCGATCCGCAGGCGCCGCACCTCTCGCATGAGTTCGTCAGGAAGCATGGACCAGCACGCTCCGAGGCTCCGCCGAATGCCGAACGCCAACGCCCACGGCCGGTTGCCGGTTGCCGGTTGCC
>CAYMFP010000045.1:0-15401 GCA_964389385.1 uncultured Phycisphaeraceae bacterium
CCTTTTTCAACGAGGCGGACGGGACTCGAACCCGCAACCACCGGATCGACAGTCCGGGACTCTAACCAATTGAGCTACCGCCCCTGATTGTGCCGCGGTTTCCCGCGTGCTCCGGACCCGTTCGGGGAACGCTCCGGAGCAGGGGAAACATACGCGCCAAGCCCGCGGGGTCAAGCCCCGCAGGGGGCTCGGAGGGCGATTTTGACGCCGCCCGAGCCGGGGAGCCGCGGGCCTTACCGGCCCGGGTTCCAGTTGCGCAGGGAGTTCTCGTCGTGCAGGGACATCCAGGCGAAGGCCCCCTCGCCCGGGGCGATCTTGTTGGCGTTGATCCAGAGGACGATCGCGGCCGCGAGGAGGGCGAGCGTCGCCACGAAGGCCATCGCCGTGTACACGTCCGGGGTGACCCGGCGGACCGGGCGGGCGCCCGGCATCTGCATTCCGAACTGGCTCATCTGGGTTCCTCCTCCGGCGGCGCCTCGGGGGCCGGCCGGCGGGATGATGGATCGGGAAGGCGGCCCGGCGGGCGAGCCGACGGGGCCTCAGTTCATGGCGAGGGTCGTGCGGACCTCGTCGCCCTGCTGGACCCGCATGTTGGGGCTCAGCAGCTCGACGCGGGCGACGGAGCTGTTCAGGTCGGTGTCAACGACCTGCACGTTGCCGACGAACTGCCCGTTCCGGACGATGTGCAGGAGGACGTTCTCGCGGATCTGGTCGTTCGTGCCGAGGTTGAGCTGGATCAGGCTGCCCTGCTCGCCGTTGCCCTGGACGGCCTGGACGCGCCCGCGGACGAGCCGGTCGAGCGTGATCGGTCCCTGCTGCCCCTGCCCGCGAGAGGCCGTCGCCCCCTGGCTGAGTTCCTGGAGCCGGGTCTGCGCCTCGGCGAGCCGCTCCTGCAGGGCCCGCTGGGTGTCGTCGAGGACCTGGACCTGCGTGGTGAGGTCGCTGATGCGGTCCTCGTACTCGGCCCGCTGCTGGCGGAAGCCGAGTTCCTGCTCGCGGAGGCGGCTCAGCTCGGCGCGGTAGTCGTCGATGATCTGGGCCTGCATCTGGGTCGTCTCGCCGAACTGCCCGATCTGGCTCTGCACCCGGGCGGCGTCGGCGACGGCGGTGCGCTCGGAGGCGAGCAGGCGGGCGTTCTCGGCCTCGAGGCGCTGGATGTCGCCCCGCAGCCCGGCCCGCTCGTTCGCCAGCGCGTCGAGCCGGGCGGTCAGGGCGTTGATCGCCTGCTCGTGCTCCAGGCGCTGCGCATCGAGCACGCTCCGGGCGGCGAGGGCGTCCGCCTGCGCCTCCACGTACGTCCCGGTGATGCGGTCCGCGTTGATCGCGAACGACACCGTCAGGGCGGCGACCAGAATCGCCAGGAGGGACGCGATCAGGACAAAGACCTTCGTCAGGATGTGCACTGCCGACTCCTAGTTCCCCGCGACGCCCTGCGCCGCGGGATCAGCCGTGTCAGCCGCCGGCCTCGCTCGGCCGCGGACGCTCGACGCCGTTCTTGGTTGCGGTCCGCCGGCCGCGCGGCCTCCGTCGCCGCCCGGCCCGCTCCCCGGGAGCTTCCGCTCCGGGAGGCGGCAATATAGCGGATCCCGCCGGACGGCGCGTCGCCGGACGCACCGCCCGCTCCCGTCCCCCCCGGCGCATCCCCGACCACCGGCCCACCGCGACAGGATAACGCCGCGCCCGCCCCACGGGCGAGCATCACCCCGGCGGGAACGGACTTTACCTGCCCACCGGCTCGAGCGTTTCCAGGATCGCCGCGGCCGCGGCGACCCGAACCGCCTCGTCCGGATCGCCCAGCAGGTGCTCCAGAACGGCGAGGTTTTCCACTTTCCGGGCCTGCCCGAAGACATACGCGGACTGGGCCCGGATGGCGGGGTTCTCGCTCGAGACGTACGTGTCCGCGATAAAGGACATGTCGTACTTCCCCAGTTTCGGGAGGGCCCCTGCCGCGGCGAGGCGGATCTCCGCCGGCATCGGGCGGCCTTTCTCGTCCATCATCGCCGTCAGCCACATGAGCTGGTCGTCGAGGCTCGCGTCAATGTCGCCGACCTCCCCGATGATCTGCACGGCCAGGGCGGCGGCCTCGAGTTCCTCCGGGCTCGCCGGGAAGAGGGCGGCCCGGATCGGCTCGATCTGCTCGTGGTCGCCGAGCTTCACCATCGCCTCGGCGATCTGGAGGCGGAGGATCCGCAGCTGCGAGTCGCCGACGCGCGGGATCCGCCGGGCCGAGGCGTCCTTCAACAGCCCCACCGCCGAGGGGTTGCCCAGTTCACCCAGCAGGAAGGCGACGTGCGCCCGGACCTTGGGGTCCGGGTGCGTGAGCAGCAGGTCCGCGAACGGCGTCTGATCGACGTCCTCCCCGTTCCGGGCGAGGGCGAAGCGGGCGGCCGAGGACACGAACGGCGACGGATCCTGGAGCAGCGGGCGGACCGACGGGACGAGTCCGGCGAGGCGGTGCTTGCCGACGACGGTGACGGCGACGGCCCGGACGCCGAGGTTCTCGTCCTTCAACGCGGCGGCGACGACGGGTTCGCCCCGGGTCGAGTAGCCGCCGATCGCCTCCACGGCGTTGGCGCGGACGGCCGGGCGATCGGAAACGGCGGCCGCCTCGAGCACGCCGAGGGCCCGCTCGCGCAGGGCGCTGCGGGCGACGGGATCGGCGTACTTCTGCCGGGCCCGGTCGGCATCGTCGCGGGACCGCCCGGCGGGGATCTCGCGGGTCCCGCCCGAGGGGAAGGCCGAGCAGCCGGGGAGTGTGGCGAGGGCGGGAAGGGCAGCGATCGCCGCGAGGCCGAACGCGACCGGGGCGACGGCTCTCGGGGTGCGGGCGGGCTGGGGGGTGGGCATCGGTTCTCCCGTCTCTCGGGGCGTCGGGACGCCCGTTCGTTCACGTTCCCTCGGGTATCGGCTCGGGGCGCTGCGGCGGCCGCACGAAGAACGACCCCAGGATCGCGGCGACGGCGGCGATCATCGCACCTCGCGGGAGCCAGTCGCCCGACCGTGCGTACGGCGTGACGGCGCTGCCCAGCGGGACGGCGCAGCGCAGCACCCCGCCCCGCCGGGGCTCCAGCGTAGCGAGGACGCGCCCGCGAGCGTCGATCACGCCCGAGATCCCGGTGTTGGCCGCGCGGACCATCGGGGTGGCGAGTTCGATGCTCCGCCAGCGCGCAGTGAGCAGGTGCGTCGCCCGCCCGGGATCCCACCACCGGAACCAGCCGTCGTTCGTCTGGTTGATGAGCAGGTCGGCGCGGCGGCGTCCGCCCGCGAAGGCGAGGGTGCGGCAGAGGTCGCCCTCGGTCGCCTCGAAGCAGATGGGGGTGGCGAGGCGGAGGGGCGAGCCCGCGCCGGTCGGGACCTCGAAGACGAGCGGCTCGGCGCCCGGCGCCAGATCGAGGGTCCGCCCGGCGGCGCCGAGGGCGAGCAGGCGGTCCTCGAGCCAGTCGGAGGCGGAGATGTACGGCATCACCTCCCCGAAGGGCGTGAGCCGGAGCTTGTCGTACCGGGCCTCCACGCGCGCGTTCCGCACAAGGAAGACGCTGTTGTGCCGGGCGTCCGCCTCCAGCCGGTAGCCCCCCTCGGTCCGGACGAGCCGCGGCGCGTCGTAGCCCCCGGCGTTCACGAGCATCGGGACGCCGACGAGGCGCTGGAGGGCGCGGAGTTCATCGGCGATCTGGAACGTGAAGAGGGCGGTCGGACCGCCGGGTGCGTCGATCGGCCAGTTCAGCCCGGCGTCGCGCTGCGGCGCGAGGGCGGCCTCGTCGAGCGTGTCGGCGGGGAGCCCGGACTCCGGGAGGACGATGAGGTCCGGGGGTTCGCCCGCGGGCTCGCCGTCGGGGGCGAGGCCCCCGGCCTCCAAGATCAGTTCGAAGGCGTCGGACCAGTCCGCCAGCCGGTCGGCGGGCGTCCAGGGACGCGTGGGGTCCATACGGAAGTTCGTCTGCACGACGGCGATGTCGGCCGTCGCCTCCGGAGCGGGCGGGAGCAGGGCCCGCCCGAGCAGCGGCCACCCGACGAGCAGCGCCGCGAGCACCCCCCCGCGGACCGCCAGGTCCGCGCGCCGGGAGCGGGCGATCCGGGAGACCCCCACCGCCGCCGGGATCGCGGCCAGCAGCGAGACGAAGTAGGTCCCGGCGAGCGCGGCCGGCATGGCGAGCAGCCCGTCGAACGCGTCGATCAGCGGGTGCGCCGCGAGGTACCAGGGGTAGCCCTCGAAGGCGATCTCGCCGCGGAAGGCCTCGGCCGCAACCCAGAGCACGGGCAGCGCCAGCAGCGCCGGGACCCGGGGGAAGCTCGCCCGCACGCGGACGCCCGCCCAGACGAAGAGCCCGCACAGGAACGCCAGGACCGCGCACATCGGCACGTACCCGAGCGCGGAGACGTTCGTGACCCAGTTCTGCGTGAGCAGCCAGAAGGGGAGCGTGCCGGCCCCGGCCCAGAAGGCGAGCGAGGCGGGGCGGAGCGAGCGGTCGCCGCCCGCCCGGCGGTCCCCGGCCCAGAGCACGAGGATGAAGAAAGGAAGAGGTCCGAGAAAGACGGCGGGCCAGAAGCCGACCGGCGGGAACGCCAGCGTGTAGGCGAGGGCGAAGCCCAGTCCCGCCAGGGCGGCTCTTCCGGTCCCGGGTCTGAAGGGGCGCCGGAGCGTCAGCAGCATTACTTCCCGGCGTAGTCGATGACGCGCGCGATCTCGTCGCGGAGCTTGGCGCGACGGACGACGCGGTCGACCATCCCCTTCTTCATGAGGAACTCGGCCGTCTGGAAGCCCTCGGGCAGGTCCTGGCGGATCGTCTGGCGGATCACGCGGGGGCCGGCGAAGCCGATCAGGGCGCCCGTCTCGGCGAGGATGACGTCGCCGAGCATGGCGAACGAGGCGGTGACGCCGCCGGTGGTCGGGTCGGTCAGGACGCTGATGAACAGCCCCCGCTTGTCGTCGAACCGGGCGAGGGCGGCGGAGGTCTTGGCCATCTGCATGAGGCTCAGGCCGGCCTCCTGCATGCGCGCGCCGCCGGAGCAGCTCACGATCACGAGGGGAAGGTCCCGCTCGGTGGCGTGCTCGATCGCGCGGGTGAGCGTCTCACCGACGACCGAGCCCATCGATCCCATCATGAACGTGAGGTCGAGGCAGGCGAGCATCGCGGGGCGGCCCTTGACGAACGCCTGCCCGGCCTGGATGCCGTCGACCTCGCCGGTCCGCTTCTGCTCGGCCGCGAGGCGATCGGGGTAGGACTTCAGGTCGGTGAAGCGGAGCGGGTCCGCGGACCGGAGCCCGCAGAACATCGGCTCGAAGGTGCCCGGGTCGGCGAGCTGGCGGATGCGCTCGCGCGCCCCGATGCGGTAGTGATGGTCGCACTCCGGGCAGCAGTGGAGGTTCGCCTCCATCTGCCGGCGGTAGATCATCTGCCCGCAGGCGGGGCACCGGAGCCAGAGGCCCTCGGGGATCGGAGCGGTGCGGCGGGCGGGACGGATCTCGGCCCAAGTGCGGGCAACCACCTGCGTCATCCGGGATACCTCGCGGCTCCGCTCGGGGGAGCGGGAAGTGGCTGGGGCCTACGTGCCGTCCGTCGCCGCCGTCCGTGGCGTAAACGTGATGCTACCGGTGATGGTTCGGATCGGGCGCGGATCCGGCTCGCGGGATCTGGCGGGGGCTCCCCACGAATAGGGCCCCAAAGACATCCTAGGCGGCGGCGGGCACCGGTTTGCTGAGCGCCTCGAACTGGTCCCGCTCGAGGAAGTGCCATTCGGCGTCGCGCCCCGCCTTGGACGCTTCCCACACCCCCGCCACGGTCTGCCCCTGCAGCCAGAGACGGACGATGCCCCGCGCCAGAGGTTTCAGGACGATCCCCACGGAGGGGTGGTCCTTCTGGCGCGCGAGAACCCGCACGATCTCCTCGGTGAGCCGGGCGGCGGCATCGGAGAGCGACTCCCCGCCCGGGGGGGTTACGGCGGCCGGGTCCTCGAGCCACTGCTTGTACGCGGTGGGGCAACGGCCGCAGAGATCCGGCCCGAGCAGCCCCTCCCAGAGCCCGAGGTGGACCTCGTGGAGGTCATCGATCTGCTTGATGCGGGCCCCGGTCGCCTTGGCGTACAGGCGAGCGGTCTCGAGGCTCGCCTCGTCGGGCCCGCACAGGATCAGCTCCAGCTCCTGCCCCTCCAGCGCGGCGACCGCCTGGAGGACGGCGTCCCGCCCCGCCTCGCTGAGCGGGAGGTCGGCCGAGCCGGCCAGGCGCTCGGAGGCGTCCCACTCGGTCGCGCCGGTGCGGATGAGCAGAAGTCGAAAGTCCTTGGCCTTGGCCATGCACGACTTTCCCAATGTTCGGCCCCGGCGGGCCTGGGCTCTCCACGGCGGGCACAGGCCCGCCGGCCGGGTGCGCTTCGGCCGCTCTCACGAGCCCCGATGCGAAGCAGGAGGATACCGACTCATCGGGCACGATCCCGCCCTGCACTCCACCTCCAACGCCTCGAACTCGGTCTTTGTTCGGGGTTTGGGCGGTCTCACGGCCCGATCCGGGTCCGGAAACCCGGTGATCACCCCCCGATCTGCTGCATGATCGAGCCCCTGGTTTCGGGCGGCGCGGAGAAGATCGCGCTCGCGGCGACGAGGATGTCGGCGCCGGCCTCGCGGCAGGCGGGGGCGTTCGCGGGGGAGATCCCTCCGTCCATCTCGATCCTGATCCGGGGGGAGAGCGAGCGGAGGCGACGGACCTTGTCGAGCACCTCCGGCATGAACGCCTGCCCCGAAAAGCCGGGGACCACGCTCATGACCAGCACCATGTCGAACGCGTCGAGCAGCGGCTCCGCGGCCGCGGCGGGCGTGGCGGGGTTGATCGCAAGCCCGGCCGCGCACCCGAGGGCGCGGGTCTCGTCGGCCATGCGTCGCGCCTCGTCCGGTGTGCAGACCTCGGCGTGGATGGTCAGCAGGTCGGCGCCGGCGTCGGCGAAGGGGCGGAGGAAGTCGCCCGGACGGGCGACCATGAGGTGCACGTCGAGGAACGCGTCGGGCAGGGCCCGGCGGAGCGAGCGCGTGAGCGCGGGGCCCATGGTGAGGTTGGGGACGAAGTGCCCGTCCATGACGTCGAGGTGGAGCATGTCGGCCGCGCGGCCGGCGGCGGGCTCCAGCACGCTCCGGCACTCCTCCGCGAGGCGGGCGAAGTCCGCGGAGAGGATGGACGGGTTGACGAGCACGCGTCGCGGCAGCGCACGGAAGCGGTCGGGCATGGGGCGGAGGGTACGCCCGCCGCGGGGCCCCGCGGCGGGCTAGGCTCGCCCGGCCGGGGATGGCCCGGCGGAGCCTCGAGGAGACGATCCATGTCCGCGACCGCGCAGGGTGTCGAGCAGCGTCTACGGAGCATCGGGCAGGAGCACCTGCTGCACTTCTGGGACGAGCTGAGCGAGGCGGAGCGGGAGGGCCTGGTGCGTCAGATCGAGGACCTGCCGCTCGAGCGGATGCCGGAGCTGATCGACCGGTACGTCAAGCGCGGCGAGGGCTTCGAGCTGCCGAAGGACCTCGAGCCGGCGCCGTACTACCCGCACGACCACACCGGGCGGACGGGCGGACCGGCGTGGGACCGGGCCGAGTACAAGCGCGCGGGGGAGCGGCTGCTCGCCGAGGGGAAGGTGGCGTGCTTCGTCGTCGCGGGCGGGCAGGGCTCGCGCCTGGGGTACGAGGGGCCGAAGGGGTGCTACCCGACGGGGGCGGTGAGCGGCAAGAGCCTGTTTCAGATCTTCGCCGAGCAGATCCTGGCGACGGGGCGGAAGTACGGCACGCCGGTGCCGTGGTACGTGCTGGTGAGCCCGCTGAACCACGCGGCGACGGTCGGCTTCTTCCGCGAGCACCGCTACTTCGGGCTGCACGAGCAGGACGTGATGTTCATCACGCAGGGCGTGATGCCGGCGGTCGACAAGGCGACGGGGAAGATCCTGCTGGCGGAGAAGGGCGAGGTCGCGACGGCGCCGGACGGGCACGGGGGCTCGTTCGACGCGCTCGTCAAGAGCGGCGCCGTCGCGGACATGCGGGGCCGCGGGGTCGAGCACATCAGCTACTTCCAGGTGGACAACCCGAACGTGCACTGCGTGGACCCGGTGTTCCTCGGGCTGCACGCCACGGCGCCGGACAGCTCGGGCGAGATGTCGAGCAAGATGATCCCGAAGGCGAGCCCGGCGGAGAAGGTCGGGGTGTTCTGCCGCGTGGGGGGCGCGGCCGGCGGGAAGACGGCGGTGATCGAGTACTCCGACCTGCCGGAGGAACTCGCCAACCAGCGCGACGAGCACGGGCACCTGCGGTTCATCGCCGGCTCGATCGCGATCCACGCGATCAGCCTCGAGTTCATCGAGCGGGTGGTGAACGACCCGAAGTTCCGGCTCCCGTTCCACCGCGCGGTCAAGAAGGTCGCGCACGTCGACCTGCGCACGGGCGAGAAGGTCGAGCCGGCCGAGCCGAACGCGGTGAAGATGGAGAAGTTCGTCTTCGACGCGATCCCGATGGCCGAGCGTTCGATCGTGCTCGAGACCGACCGCGTGGAGGAGTTCGCGCCCGTGAAGAACCGGGAGGGCCCGGACTCGATCGTGACGAGCCGGCAGCTCCAGACCGAGCGGGCCGCGCGGTGGCTGGCCCAGCTCGGCGTGGACGTGCCGCGGACGAGCGACGGGGAGCCGGACTGCGTGCTGGAGATCAGCCCGCTGACGGCCCTGTTCGCGGAGGACCTGGCGCAGCACACGGACATCCCGAAGGCGATCGCGCGCGGGGCGCGGGTCGTGATCTGAGCCGGCCCGGGCGCCCGGCGAGGCGTGCGGAGCCGACCTGCATCCGCCTCGCCTGCGCCTCGTAGACTGCTGGTGCGGACCGCCGGCAACGCCGCACAGCCGGCAACGACGTGCCGAAGGGCTCGCCCCGCCGTTGGATCGGGCCGAACGCGGCGGGGGCGCCCGCCTCCGCGCGAACCGTACGGTCGGGACGCGGCGGGCCGCGCAAGGACACGCGGCGCCGTTCCGATCGGTGAGACCGAAGCGACCGATGACCGAGCAACCACCCATCGCGCTGATCCCACGAGGCGCGGCGCCGATGCCCGCCGTTCCGGACGCGTCCGCGGCCCCGGGCCGGACGATCGCCGCCTCGCGGGCGGACTTTGCCATCCCGCCCTCCGACCACGGTGGCCGCTGATGGATCCCCGCTTCGCCCAGCTCCCCCGGTCCCTCGTCGAGCGGTCGGAGACGACGGTGCTCGCCGGCGTGCCCGCGCTCGTGGCGATCCCCGCGGGGGACGGGCCGTTCCCCGCCTGCGTCTGGATGCACGGGCGCACGGTGAGCAAGGAACTCGACCCCGGGCGCTACCTGCGCTGGATCCGCGCCGGGATCGCCGCCGTCGCCCTCGACCTCCCCGGGCACGGCGAGCGGCGCGAGCCCGGGTGGGACGGGCCGGAGCGCACGCTCGACGTCATCCGGCGGATGGTCGGGGAGATCGACGGCGTGCTCGCCGCGGCCCGCGATCGCTACGGGCCGGCGGCCGCCTCGCCGCTGGGCGCGATCGACTTCGAACGCCTCGCGATCGGGGGCATGTCCGCCGGCGGGATGTGCGCGCTGCGGCGGCTGTGCGACCCCGCGCCGCACCCCTTCCGCTGCGCCGCCGTCGAGAGCACGACCGGCTGGCTCGGCGGGCTCTACTTTGGGACGGACGGCGCGGCCGGCCCGCGATGGGCCGTGCGGCACGATCCGGCCGAGGTCGCGGCCGTGGACCCGATGGAACGCATCGACGCCTTCCGCCCCATCCCGCTGCTGGCGCTGCACTCCGAGCAGGACCGGACGGTGCCGATCGCCGGGCAGCGCCGGTTCCTCGAGGCCCTGCGCGAGCGGTACGAGCGGGAGGGGGCGGATCCGGAACTCGTGCGCCTCGTCACCTGGCCCGAGACCGGCGCACCCGAGGAGCACGCGGGTTTCGGCAAGGTCGCCAACGAGGCGAAGAACCTGCAGGTCGAGTTCCTGACGGAGCACCTGGCCGCGTAGGGCGTGCTCCGCGGGGGGAAGCGCCCGCCCCCGCCGGTGCGGGGGCGGGCGGCGCGTGCCTTCGTCAGCCGAAGGGGTCAGGCGGCCTGGCGGCGCAGGCGGTGTTCGAGGGCGCGTTTGAGCTTGCCGGCCGCGGCGTCGACGGCCGCGAACCAGTCGTCGGCCCGTCCCTCGACGGCGACGGGCTGCTTGCCCGCGGGTCGGGCCTCCATGGTGCATCGCTTGTCGTTGGGAGTGTGCTTGCCGGGCGAGGAGTCGTCCGCGAAGTGCACGTCGACGCGCGTGATGGTCCAGCCGAGATGGCTGATGGCACGCGTCGCCTTCTCCTCCGCGCGGCGCGCCAGCGCCGCGGACCACGCCACGTCGCTGAAGTGCAGCTCGACGTGGGGCGTCTGGGTGTGGGGGAGGGTTTGGGTACCGGTGGGACGGGTGTCCTGCATGGCATCTCCGTCGGACGCCCGCAGCGACGGCGTGACCCCCGGGCCCGCCGCCCGGGACCGGGCCGCGCCGTTCGCACGGGCCGGATGACCAATCCGCATCCTGACGACTTTGTTGCATGGGCACAAGGGGCAACCCCCGAGGCCGGTGAGGCGCGAACGCCGCATTCGCGGACGCTCCTCGCCCATTCCGGGAGATTGACTGGCGTGACCCCGCCCAAGCGCCGCGCCGGGGCGGATCCCGTGCGCACGTCGCCCGGAAAGCGTGTGTTTCCTCCCTCGTCTACGCTGCCGCCGTGCAGAGGACCGAGAACCCCACGCCGCCCCTCCCCCCCACTCCCCCCACGCCTGCCGCCTCACCCAGCGGCGGCTCCGCCGACGCCCCCGCCGCCGGACGGCCGCACGGGCTCGCGGGCCTGAACCCGTTCCGGGGGCTGCCGAACCCGCGCGAGGTCTGGGCGTGGGGCATGTACGACCTGGCGAACCAGAGCTTCACGCTCCTCGTCGTCACGATGTACTTCGGGATCTACACGCGCGAGGTGATCGCGGCGACGCCCGAGTCCGGTGAACGCCTCTGGGGGTGGATGACCTCCGGCAGCATGCTGCTCGTCGTCCTCCTCTCGCCGTTCCTGGGTGCGCTGGCCGACGCTCGGGCCTGGAAGAAGGAACTGCTCGTCGGCACCGGGCTGGCGTGCGCGGGGCTGACGTGCGCGCTCGGGCTCGTCGGGCCGGGGCAGGCGGCGCTCGCGGCGCTGCTGTTCGTCGTCGCCAACGTGGCGTTCAACCTCGGCGAGAACTTCCTCGCCTCGTTCCTCCCCGAGATCTCCTCGCGCGAGCAGATGGGCCGCGTCGGCGCGACGGGGTGGACGATGGGGTACATCGGGGCCCTCGTCCTGCTGCTGATCTCCGTCGCGGCGATCCTCGGCTTCGGCTGGAAGGATCCGGCCCAGTGGCGTCCGCTGTTCGTCTTCAGCGGCGTCTGGTTCCTGGCCGCGATGATGCCGCCGGTGTTCCTGCTCAGGGAACGCCGCCGGCGCCAGCCCGGCATGACCGTCGGACGGACGATCGCGGCCGCCGGCTCGCGCCTCGTCCGCACCGCCCGCGAGGCCGGGCGATTCCGCCAGCTCATCGCCTTCCTCGCCGTCTTCTTCGTCTACAGCTTCGGCACCTACACCGTCATCTTCTTCGCCGGCATCATCACCAAGAGCGTCTTCGACTTCGGAACGATCAAACTCACCCTCTTCATCCTCCAGACCACCGTCACCGCCGCCGTCGCCGCCATCGCGGCGGCCCGGTTCCAGGACCGCCTCGGACACCGCCGCACGGTGCTCGCCTTCCTCGCCTGCTGGGCGGTCTCCACCGGCGGGCTCGCCGCGATGACGCTCTCGCCCAGCCCGCCCGAGTGGCTCTTCTGGATCCTCGCCAACGGCGTCGGGCTCGGCCTCGGCGGGATCGGCACCGCCAGCCGCACCCTCGTCGGCGTGTTCACCCCCGCCCACAAGACGGCCGAGTTCTTCGGGCTCTACGGGATGGTCTACAAGCTCTCGGCCGTCGTCGGCCCGCTCGCCTTCGGTTACGTCAAGGCCGGCACCGGCGACGCCCCGGCCCTCTTCCTGCTCTGCGGCTTCTTCGTCGCCGGCTTCCTCGGCATGTTCCTGATCGACGAACGCGCCGGCATGCGCGCCGCCCGCGAGGCGGAGGCGGAGGCCCTCGCCCGCGGAGAACTCCCGGACGAGCAGGACGCCGCGGCCGGGGCGATCCTCAGCACCGCGCGCCAGGACCTGACGGAGGGCGAATCCGGGATCTAGCCCCGCCGGCCCTCGCCCGCGGGCAGCAGCTTGGCGAGCATCTCCGGGCGGCTGCGCACGCCGAGCGCGCGGTACAGGGGTTTCGAATAGCTCATGACCGTCGCCGGGCTCAGCCCGAGTTCGGCGGCCGTCTCCTTGATCGTCAGCCCCCGCAGGAAGCACTCCGCGACGCTGCGCAGGCGCGGCGAGAGCCCGGCGAGCGGATCGGGGCCGTCCCCCGCCGACAGGCGGTAGAGCGGGGCCGCCGCGCCGTTGAAGAGCCGGAGGATCTCCCGCTGCCGCGCGCCGAAGGGGCGGTCGCCGACGGCCCGGATGACGCACATCCCGAAGACCCGTCCGCTCCGGCGGTCGTCCAGGCGGGCGTACACGGCGTCGTCGAGCCCGAAGTTCCCGCGCGTCGTCGCGTAGTGGGCGTGGCGGTACCAGACGTCGTCGGGGACGATCTCGCGCCGCGTCGCGGCGGCCGCCCGCTCGTCCGGCAGGCCCTCCATCACGGTGCCGCACGGGTCGAGGGGAAGCTCCCCGCGGAAGTACGCGTCGAGGTGCCCCGGGGGGAGCGATTCGAGCCCGACGGAGGCGGGGGCGATGATCCGATAACACCCCGCCTCGATCTTCGTCTCCGCGAAGAACCCCGCCGCGCCGCCCAGGAGCCGGCACAGCGAGCGCAGCGCGTGCGTCCTCCGCTCGATCGGATCCGCCGGAAGCTCCCCCAGCTCGCCGACGATGCGGAGCATCGCCCGGTACTCGAATGAACGCACGGCCTGCGAATCGGCCATCGTGCAACCCCGGAACGCCGGCACTACCACTCCGCCTCCCAACGACGGCGGAGCCCAACGGCGGCGAGCGTAGGCGGGGACGCGGCGCGTGTCGCAGCGGCGGGGACGATCGGCCCACGCACGACGGCGCCGACCCGGAGCCCGGGGCCGCGCGAGAACTCCCCGGCCCGGGCGATGCCGAGTTCGAGCATGCGCCGCCGGCCGTCGGCGCCGGGAACGCCGCCGATGCGTTCGCCCGCACCGGGGCGCGGGAGCGGCGGGGCGGCGCCGGGCGGGCGCACCTGCGCCACGCACGGAACGGCGCAAGGGAACATCCAGCCGGCGGCGATCAGGTGTTTCATGGTTCTCTCTCTCACGCTCCGAAGGCGGCCGGGGGCACGGCCGGCGCAGGCCGCCTTACACCCTACCGCGTCCGGCCCCCACCCCCACTCCCCGCCGTCCCTTCACCCGCCCCCGCCGCCCCGGGATGATGCCGGGCGGCCCCGGAAGGTCCATATCCAGCGATATGGGCGTCCCGCCTGCAATCATGCCGGAGCCGCGCCCGTCCGCGCGGCGGGCGATCCCCCGGGAGACCGCGCCTTGAGCAACCAACCACAGGGAGCAGACGCGGCGGGGCGAGCGCTGCGCCGGGAACTCGGCGTCTTCGGCGCCTCGATGATGGGCCTCGGCTCGATCGTCGGCACCGGGGTCTTCGTCAGCATCGGGATCGCGGCCGGCGTCGCGGGGCCCTCGGTCGTGCTCGCGATCGCGATCGCCGCGGCGCTCGCCGTCTGCAACGCCCTCAGCAGCGCCCAGCTCGCCGCGAGCCACCCCGTCAGCGGCGGCACGTACGAGTACGGCTACCGCTACCTCCGCCCGTGGCTCGGCTTCGCGGCCGGGTGGATGTTCCTGTGCGCCAAGTCCGCCTCGGCCGCGACGGCCGCCCTCGGCTTCGCGGGCTACACGCTCGCGGCGTTCGGGGCCGAGGGGCCTGCGTGGCGCGTGCCGCTCGCGCTCGCGGCGGTCGCCGCGCTCACCCTCGTCGTCCTCGGCGGGATCCGCCGCTCGCACGCGGCGAACGTCGCGATCGTCTCCGTCACGCTCCTCTCGCTGGCGTGCTTCATCCTCGCCGGCCTGCCGGACGCGCTCGCCCGCGGGGGCGAGCACCTGATCCCGTTCTTCGCGAGCCCCGCGGGCGACCCCCGGGGCGCCGGCGCCCGCCTCCTCGAAGCCTCGGCCCTGATGTTCGTCGCCTACACCGGGTACGGGCGGATCGCCACGCTCGGCGAGGAGGTCCGCGACCCGCGGCGCACGATCCCTCGGGCGATCGTGCTCACGCTCCTCGTCTCCATGGTCCTGTACGCGGGCGTCGGACTCGTCGGCGTCGCCGCGGCCGGCGCGGGGACGTTCGGCGCCGCCGGAACGGAGACCACCGCTCCGCTCCAGATCGCCGCCCGCACGTTCCGCGCCCCGGGGGCCGAGCACGCCGTCGCCGTCGGCGCGGTGACCGCGATGCTCGGCGTGCTGCTGAACCTCATCCTCGGGCTCTCGCGCGTGCTGCTCGCGATGGGGCGGCGAGGCGACGCCCCGGCCGCCACGGCCCGCCTCCGCGGCGCCACCCCCGCCGTCGCCGTGATCGCGGTCGGAGCCGCCGTCGCCGCCCTCGCGGCGATCGGCAGCGTGAAGCTCGCCTGGTCCTTCAGCGCCTTCACCGTCCTCGTCTACTACGCGATCACGAACCTCGCCGCCCTCCGCCTGCCGCGCGAGCACCGGCTCTACCCCCCGCTCCTCCCCGGCCTCGGGCTCGCCGGGTGCCTCGCCCTCGCGTTCTGGGTCGAACCGGGCGCCTGGGGCGCGGGGCTGGGCGTCCTCGGCGGCGGGCTGGCGGCCCGGGCCCTGATCCGCCGATGGAAAACCCGTCGTCGCCCGTAACCCCACCCACCCAACCCCCCCGCACCCGTCCCTCCTCCCGCCGCCGCAGAGAACCCGCCATGCTCGCCCGAATCATGCAGACGTCCGCCACCGGCTGGGTTCTCCTGATCCGCCTCCTCGTCGGCTGCGTCTTCCTGTCCGAGGGGCTCCAGAAGTTCCTCCGCCCGGAGGCCGTCGGCATCGGGCGGTTCGAGCGCCTCGGCATCCCCGCCCCGGACCTCACCGCCCCGCTCACCGGCACGTTCGAGGTGATCTGCGGGCTGCTCGTGCTCCTGGGCCTGCTGACCCGCCTCGCCGTCCTCCCGCTCCTGACGATCATCGGCGTCGCGATCGCCGTCACGCGCTGGCCGCAGCTCCGGCAGGACGGCTTCGGGGCGGCCGCCCACGACGCCGGGAGCGACTGGGCGATGGTCTGGGGGTGTCTGTTCCTGCTGATCGTCGGCGCCGGGCGGTGGTCGTTCGACCGATTCCTCGCG
>CAYMFP010000046.1:0-3932 GCA_964389385.1 uncultured Phycisphaeraceae bacterium
GGTGGTGGAGATGAACCCGCGGGTGTCGCGGTCGTCGGCGCTGGCGTCGAAGGCGACGGGGTTCCCGATCGCGAAGATCGCGGCGAAGCTGGCGGTCGGCTACACGCTGGACGAGCTGCGGAACGACATCACGGGGACGACGTCGGCGTGCTTCGAGCCGAGCATCGACTACGTCGTCACGAAGATGCCGCGGTGGACGTTCGAGAAGTTCCCCGAGGCCGACGAGACGCTGACGACGCAGATGAAGTCGGTCGGCGAGGCGATGGCGATCGGGCGGACGTTCAAGGAGAGCCTGCAGAAGGTGATCCGCTCGATGGACGTCAAGCGGTTCGGGCTG
Organism: uncultured Phycisphaeraceae bacterium; assembly: GCA_964389385.1. Taxonomy (GTDB): domain Bacteria; phylum Planctomycetota; class Phycisphaerae; order Phycisphaerales; family UBA1924; genus CAYMFP01. Next base: position 338 of record CAYMFP010000046.1, read on the forward strand.
GGGCTGGACCGCAACGACAAGTGGCTGGAGGCCGTGCGGCACATCGAGCGCGACCAGCTCCTGCTCGACCCCGGCGCCGAGGGGGGCGAGGGGCCGCTGCGGTGGGTGCCGCCGCCGAGGGTGGACGGCAACGGGCGGCGCGAGCCGGTGCGGGCGGCCGACGGCTCGCCGATCGAGTGGCCGATCGACGAGGCGAAGCTGACGCGCAAGCTCAGCGTGCCGAGCCAGGGGCGGCTGTACTACGTCCGCTACGCGATGAAGATGGGGTGGAGCGACGACCGCATCCACCGCCTGACGCGGATCGACCGCTTCTTCCTCGACCAGATGCGCCAGCTCGTGGAGTTCGAGGACGTGCTCTGCGGGTACGAGCGGCTGGAGGACGTCCCGGCCGGCGTGCTCTTCGAGGCGAAGGAACTGGGCTACTCCGACGCGCAGCTCGCCAACCTCTACCTCGGCAGGATCACGAGCGAGACGATCCTGAGCGTGCGCGAGCACCGCAGGGCGCTCGGCGTCACGCCGGTGTTCAAGGTCGTCGACACCTGCGCGGCCGAGTTCGAGGCGATCACGCCGTACTACTACTCGACGTACGAGCGCGGCTACGCGCGCGTCGGGGAGAACGGAGAGAAGGCGATCGTCCCGGCCGAGAGCGAGCTGCGGTTCGACCCGGAGAAGGAGAAGGTCGTCATCATCGGCGGCGGGCCGAACCGGATCGGGCAGGGGATCGAGTTCGACTACTGCTGCGTGCACGCGGCGTTCGCGGCCCGGGAGATGGGCTTCGAATCCGTGATGATCAACTGCAACCCGGAGACGGTCTCGACGGACTACGACACGTCGGACCTGCTGTTCTTCGAGCCGCTGACGCTCGAGGACGTGATGAACGTGGTGGAGGCGTTGGGGGGAGAAGCGTCCGGGCCCTCCCTCGTCCGCGGCTGCATCGTGCAGTTCGGCGGGCAGACGCCGCTGAACCTGGCGCACGGGCTCGCGGCCGCGGGCGCCCCGATCATCGGCACCAGCCTGGACTCCATCGACCTCGCCGAGGACCGCGACCGGTTCGACGCGATGCTCAGCAAGCTCGGTCTGAAGCGCCCGCCGGGCACCATCACCCGCTCGATGGAGGGCGCGGCCGAGAAGGCCGCGGCGCTCGGCTACCCCGTGCTCGTCCGCCCGTCGTACGTGCTCGGCGGGCGCGGCATGGAGATCTGCTACGACGAGAAGGCGCTGCGGCAGTACCTCACCAACGCGCTGCACATCTCGGACCTCGAGGACGCGCCGATCCTGATCGACAAGTTCCTCGACGCGGCCGACGAGGTGGACGTCGACGTCGTCGCGGACTTCGACCCCGCCCTCCCCGTCGACCGCCAGCCGGCGGACCGCCGCGCCCTCGTCTGCGGCGTGATGCAGCACATCGAGCAGGCGGGCATCCACTCCGGCGACTCGGCCTGCACCATCCCGCCGTGGAGCTTCGACCGCCGCACGACGGAAGAGATCCGCGACATCGCCCGCAGGCTCGCCCGCGAGCTGCGCGTCTGCGGCCTGATGAACGTGCAGATGGCGGTGAAGGACGGGGAGGTGTTCATCATCGAGGTGAACCCGCGCGCCTCGCGCACCGCCCCGTTCGTCGGCAAGGCCAAGCACGTCTCCTGGCCGCGGCTGGCCGCGAAGGCGATGATGGGCGCCACCCTCGCCTCCATGGACGCCCGCGAGATCCCCGACACCGGCGCGTACGCCGTGAAGGAGTCGGTCTTCCCGTTCAACAAGTTCCCGGGCGTGGACATCGTCCTCGGCCCGGAGATGCGCTCGACCGGCGAGGTCATGGGGCTCGACCCCGACCTGCCCGTCGCCTACCTCAAGGCCCTGCTCGCCAGCGGGACGGAGCTGCCGCGCGAGGGGGGCGTGTTCATCAGCGTCCGCGACGCCGACAAGCCGCTGGCCGTCAAGCCGGCGCGGCGGCTGATGTCGATGGGCTTCCGGGTCTTCACGACCGCGGGCACCGGGCGGGTGCTCGAGCGGCACGGCCTGCGCCCGACGGTGCTCGACAAGATCCAGGAGGGCGCCCGCCCGAACGTCATCGACCTGATGCAGAACGGCGAGATCGCCCTCGTCATCAACACCCCGACGAAGACCGGGTGGAAGACGGACGAGGGGCGGATCCGGGCCGCGGCCGTGCGGCTCGGCACGCCGGTGATGACGACGATGACCGCCGCCTCCGCGGCCGTGGACGCGATCGAGGCGCTGCGCGCCGGCGTCTGGAGCGTCGCCGCCCTGCAGGACTACGCCCAGCAGGCCGCGCCCCAGCTCGCCGGGGCGTGAGCGAGCCGGCCCGGCGTCAGCGGAGCAGGACCAGGATCACGGCCGCGACGATCGCGCCCGCGATCGACACGCCGAGGAGCGCGACCCCGTACAGCGTCATCGCCGCGGCGGTCTTCATCCCCGTGACGAACACGTTCTCGCCGAAGACGTCCCACGCCGTGTAGACGACGCTCACGAACAGGAGGAGCACCGAGACGGCGAGCGTCGCCCCCGGGCCGAGGACGCCGCCGAAGGGCAGCACCAGCACCGAGATCAGCATCGCCGGCACGAACGCGTACAGCGCGAAGACCGTGTGCTCGGCCAGGTTGTACCCCCGCGACGGGAACAGCACCCGCGTGGCCGCCGCGAGCACCGGCGCCGTCAGCACGCCGATCACGGCCGACGCGTCCAGGTACCACTCGGAGATCCGCGCGGCGATCTCCGGCGCCGACCCGCCGGCCGCTCCCGCCCGCCACACGTCGGCCCGGTGCGGCGTGAGGAGCTTGCTGACGAGGATGACCAACGCGCCGGTGATGAAGTAGATCTGCACCGGGTTCGTCGCCGCCCCGCGCTCCCCCGCGATGTACGGCACGATGACGCGCGACGGACGCGTCGCCAGCCGGGCGACCGTGCGGAGCGAGAGCGAGTCCAGCTCCACCAGACGCCGCCACGCGTCGGCGAAGATGCGGCGGAAGGTGATCCGCTCGGCCCGCGCGGCCGGCCCGGCCGGCCCGGTCGGCCCAGAAGAAGGGTGGCCCTGCCGACCCGGCTGAGACGCGGCCGGGGGCGGAACCGGGGGCAAGACTGGAGGCTCCGCGGGCTCCACCCGCCCAGGGTACCGCGGCGCGGGTCAGGCGGCGGCCGACTCCGCGGGCTTGTGGGCCGCCAGCCGGTCGATCATCGCCTCGCCGATCGGGGTGAGCACCGGCGGGCGCTGCCCGTGCGGGTCGTATCGGACGTCGCCCTCGCGGATGAGCGCGTCGCGGATCGCCGTCCAGTCGTCGCCGAACCCCAGCCACAGGAGGTCCTCGAACCGCCGGGGGCGGTCCTGAGCAAGCTCGCGCAGGGCGGCGAGGAGCCAGCGGCGGCCTTCGGTGCCGAGGTGAATCATCAGGCGAACCCCTGCTTCCTCCGCCCGCGGGGGCGGGGTCAAACCCCATCGACCTCGCAGCGGGTGTACGTGCGGCGTCCCCGCCGGTTGCACGCCTGCCCCGACGAGGGGCACCGCTCCGGGAGGGGCGGAGGCCTGGGCGGGCCCGGTAATGGCCGAGAGATTCTCGGGTCTGCCCCACCCCACCCCCCCACT
>CAYMFP010000046.1:3942-14859 GCA_964389385.1 uncultured Phycisphaeraceae bacterium
TCATCGTCCCACCCACCGTCCATCGCGGCGAGCGGGCCACGCCCGGCGCGTTCAGGCGAGCAGCGCGGCCGTGAAGGTCCGCCCGGTGGTGTCCCTGTCCCAGGTGTGCGCCGGGCCGCGTTTCGCCTCGTAGAAGTCCCAGAGTTCGAACCAGTAGCTCAGGAAGCGGTACCGCCCGAACGGCTCGTAGTGCTCGCGGAGCCGCCTGAGGATCTCCGGCGTCTCCCCCTCCATCCCGAGCACGGCCCGCCCGTGCCGGACGGACTCGGTGTCCAGGGCGAGGCGCGAGTACCGCCGGAGGAGCTGCATGATGTTCGCGGCCGCGTAGGGCCCGATGCCGGGCAGATCGAGCAGGTAACGCTCGACCTCCGCGTCCGGCGTGGCGGGGTCCTCCAGCCAGGCCCCGTCGATCTCGCCGCGGGCGAACATGCGGGCGAGTTGCTGCATCCGGGCGTCGCGATAGCCGACGCGGCAGCGCCCGCGCAGCGTGCCGAGGCGGGCCCGGGCGAGCTTCTGCGGGGAGGGGAAGGTATACGCCGTCTCCGAAGTCCTCGCGGTGAGCCCCGGCACCCGCCGCCCGAGCACCCGGCAGAGCTGGTGGTTCATCGTCTGCGTGGCGGGCCAGGCGATGTTGCAGGACGTGACCGTCTTGAGGATGTCCTCGAAGAGCGTCGGGCTGCGCATGAGGCGCGCCCGCCCCGAGGCCTTCCAGCGCGGGTCGACCGCGTGGAAGGCGGCGGCGTCCTCGGCCGAGAAATCGAGCAGGAACATGCGGACGAGCTGCCGCTTGGCCTCGGCCTGCTCGGAGCGGGTCAGGGCGCGGGAGAAGCGGGCGCGGAGGGGCGGCGCCGGGGCGTCGCCCCCGGGGGCGTGGGGCGCGTTCGGCTGCGAGACCGTGACGAGCACCGGCCCGCCCTCGAGTTCGAGGGCGCGCGAGAACGTCTGCGAGCGGACGTCCCAGAAGTTCGGGGCGAGGATGAAGTACCCGTACGAGCAGGCGTCCCGCGCGAGCCGGTAGTCGGCGGGCGTCGGAAGGGTCAGGACCGTCGGGCGGGCGGTGGTCATCGTCCCGGCCCCGGCGTTCCGCGATGCTGGCTCGCTCGGCGCGGCATCACGCGGTCACACCGCCAGCAGCTCGACGTACGGGAACACCCAGCTCGCGATGTTCACGCAGAGGCGGTCGCCCGTGCGGGCGAACATCTCGTAGTGGGCGTCGAGCTGGCGGGCGAGTTCGTCCCGGCCCACCCCGGCCCGCTGCATCAGCTCCGGCGCGTCGCCGGCGATCGCCTCGGCGATCGGGCGGTCGGCCTCGAAGTGGTGCCCGAAGCCGAACGTCCGCAGCCCGACGCGGAAGACCGCGTTCGGGCTCAGCGCCGTCTTCGCCAGCACCGCCGCCTCCGGCGGGGCCTTCGTCACCGCGTACCCGTGGCTGAAGAACTGCGGGCTCTCCCACGGGATGCCGGCGAGGATCGTCTCCGTCTGCCCCGCGAAGGTGAGCGAGAGGTCGTGGAAGCCGACCTCCGGCGTCTCCATCCGCGCCACCTCGCCCCCGAGGGCCTGGGCGATGAGCTGCTGCCCGAGGCAGATGCCGATCACCGGGAGCTGCCGCTCGTGGGCGGCCCGGATCAGCTCCTTCTCCTGCTCCATCCACGGGTGGGGCTCGTCCACGTTCTGCGGGCCGCCGAGCGAGACGATCCCGTGCACGTTGTCCAGGTCGGGGGGCAGGGGCTTGCCGCCCTGCTCCGGGGGCAGCGCGACCTTGCGGACGTCGAGCCGGAAGCCGTGGTCCCGCAGCGTGAGCCCGAGACGTCCGGGGAGCTGCGCCTTGCCGTGCTGGATGACGAGGATGTTGGCCATGGGCGAGGAGGATAGGCCCCGGCACGCCCCGGTCCCCCGGCACGGCGCGGGCGCCGGGGCCCTCAGAACGGCGGGACGTACGCGGAATCGCGCCCGCGCCGCCCGAGCATCGCGATCGTCGCGTCCTGCCCGTCCAGGTAGTCGTGCCGGAACAGGACGAGGCTCGTCCGCTCCAGGGCCCACCGGAGCATCCCGAGCGTGTCGAACCGGTGGGCCGGCGCGGCCCGGTCCGAGGCGGACATCGGGCCCGCGTCGCTCAGGAAGTTGAAGACGAGGGCGCTGCGCTCGGCCTCGGCCACCGCCGCCCAGGCCCGGTCCAGCACGCCCGCCGCCGTCTGCTGATCCATCGTGTTCAGCGACCCGGAGAAGACGAGGGTGTCCACGCCCCGCTCGCCCACGAGGCGGGCGAAGAGCCCCCCGTCGGCGACGAAATCCGCCTCGACGATCTCGGCGGGCCCGCCCGCCGTCCGCTCGGCGAGCGCCGCCCGCGACGCCTCCACGAACGGACGCAGCGCCTCCACGCCCACGTAGCGCTCCGGACGCACGCCCTCCCGATCGGCCCAGAGCAGCAGGTCCGCCAGCCCGGACCCGAGGTCGGCGACGCTCCGCCCCCCGAACCCGACCATCGCCTCCATCGCCGCGAACCGCGCCTCCTGCATCGGGCGCGTCCGCCACAGCAGAGAAACGAAACGCGGGCCCAGGGCCTCGATCGCCGCCTCGTAGGGATGAAGGTACGCGGGCGTGGAAGACATGGAACAAAGGCTCCGCCCGCCGCCCGGGCGGACGGACCCGGTTCGTCGCGATCAGCCGAGGTGGATCATCGCCGCGTACTCGCGGTAGCGGGCCTCGAGCTGCTCCCGGTCGAGCGTCCGCAGGCGGTCGAGGCTGAAGGTCTCGATCGTGAAGCTGGCCATCACGGTCCCGTGGGCCATGGCGCGGCGGAGCGTGGCGAAATCGCCGGGATCGGTCGGGTCCGCGGCCGCGAGATACCCCATGAGACCACCGGCAAAGGTATCCCCTGCCCCGGTGGGGTCGACGACCTGCTCCGCCGGGTACGCCGGCAGGGCGGCGAGCCCGTCGCGGTGCACCAGGATCGCCCCGTGCTCGCCCTTCTTCACGACGACGAACCGCGGGCCGTATTCGAGGAGGAGCCGCCCGGCGGTGACGGGGTTGCGTTTGCCGGTGAACTGCTCGGCCTCGTCGAAGTTGAGGACGAGCCCGTCCACCCGGCCGAGCAGGCTCGTCAGATCGTCCTTGGCGATGTCGATCCAGAGGTTCATCGTGTCGGCGACGACGAGGCGGGGCCCGGTCATCTTGGACAGGAGATCCGCCTGGAGGGCCGGGTGCATGTTCGCAAGAAAAACGTACCGCGAATCACGGAAGTTTTCGGGGATCTCCGGGGGAGCCTCGGCCAGCACGCCGAGATCGGTGAAGAGCGTGTCGCGCTGATCCATGTCGCGCTGGTAGCGCCCGCCCCAGCGGAAGCTCTTGGAGCCCCGGCGGATCTCGAGCCCCGAGGCGTCGACCGCGGGGAAGTGGCGGAGCTGCGCCATGAGCCCGTCCGGAAAGTCGTCCCCCACCGCCGCGACGAGGCGCACCGGGAGGTAGAACTGGGCGGCCGCGGAGAAGTAGGCCGCCGACCCCCCGAGGATGGCTTCGCGCCGCTCGCCGTCAGGGGTTTCGACGGTGTCGATGCCGATGGTGCCGGTGACGATCAGGGACATGCGGGCTCCGGGTGCGGAAAGGGTGGCATCGTAACCGGCCGGGCCCGGGCGGACGCGGCCGCGTGGGCGGAGCGGCGGGCCGTTCTCGGACCGTTCCCTGCCGAAGTCGGGCGCGCCGTACGCGGAGCCTTGTGCCGCAAGGGGTTGACTGTTAGCCTGCCCGCGGCAGGGTGGCCGCCGGCGGCTCCGGCGGCCGCCGCAGCGAGGAGGTCACGTGCGGCGATCGATGTATGCAGCGTTCGTGTTGTTCCCCGGAGTCCTTGCCTCGGCCGGCGTGGTGCAGCCGGGCGGGGACGGGGCGGACCTGATCCGGCGTGCCGCCGTGCAGGCGGCCGCGGGGCGTCCGGGGTCGGTGTCCCGGTTCATCGTGCAGCTCGACGGGGCGCCGACGCCGGAGCAGCGCCGGGAGCTGGAAGCGAAGGGGCTGCGTCTGCTGGCGCCGCTCGGGGGCGGGCAGTTCTACGCGTCGGCGACGCCGCGCCTGGACGCCGCGGGCGTCGCGCGGGCGGCGCGGATCACCGGCGCTCGCCCGATCGAGCTGCGGGACGCGCTGGACGCCCGCCTGGCGCGGCGCGAGCCGCCGGCGTGGTCGGTGGTGCGGACGGCGGGTGCGGACGACGGGATCACCCCGGAGAACCCCCTGGTCGCCGTGTACGCCGTCTTCCACCGGGACGTGGACGCGACGGGGGCGGAGGCCGTCCGGGCCGTCGAGACGCTCGGCGGCGATGTCCGCGACATGATCGTCTCGGTGAACGCGCTGGTGGTCGAGCTGCCGCTGGACCGGGTGTCGGCGCTGGCGGCGAATCCGCTGGTGCAGTGGGTGGAGCCGCCGCTGCCGCCGCTGGAGACGCAGAACGCCTCGAACCGGGTGCGGGTGGAGGCGAACACGGCGCACGCCGCGCCCTACGGGCTGGACGGCACGGGCGTGACGGTCTTCGTCTTCGACGGGGGCTCGGTGTACACGTCGCACCGCGACTTCAGCGGCCGGGCGACGGTGATCGACAACTCGTGGGTCAGCGACCACGCGACGCACGTCGCGGGGACGATCGGCGGCGACGGGACCGCGAACTCGAACCACAAGGGGATGGCCCCGGGCGTGACGATCCTGAGCGGCGGCTTCAGCAGCAGCAACTCGGGCATCTTCCTGTACACCAACCCGGGGAACCTGGAGAGCAGCTACGCCGCCGCGATCGCCGCGGGGGCGGACCTGTCCAACAACTCGATCGGCACGAACACGGCCGCGAACGGCTTCCCGTGCGACATCCACGGGGACTACGGCGTGACCGCCGCGACGATCGACGCGATCGTGCGCGGCTCGCTCGGCGAGAGCATCATCGTCTTCTGGGCGGCCGGGAACGAGCGCAGCAGCGGGCGGTGCGGCACCGGCTACGGCACGACGGCGCCCCCGTCGAACAACAAGAACGCGATCTCCGTCGGGGCCGTGAACTCGAACAACGACACGATGACGTCGTTCTCGAGCTGGGGCCCGTCGGACGACGGGCGTCTGCGTCCGGTGATCGTCGCCCCGGGGTGCCAGAGCGACGGGGACGGCGGCGTGACGAGCCTGGGGGCCTGGCACGACTCGGACTACTACACCGCCTGCGGCACCTCGATGGCCTCCCCCACCGCCGCGGGCGTGGGCGCGCTGATCCTCGAGGCGTACCGCGAGGCCTTCCCCGGCTCGGGCAACCCGAGCAACCAGCTCATGAAGACGTGGCTGGCGCACACGGCCGTGGACCTCGGCAACCCGGGCCCGGACTACCAGTTCGGCTACGGGTCGATCCGGGCGGTGCAGGCGATCGACCACGTCGTCTCGGGGCGGTGGGACGAGGGCGAGGTCTCGCAGGGGGGCGAGGTGGCCTTCCGTGTCGTCTCGGACGGCACGCCGCTCAAGTTCACCGTGGCGTGGGACGACGCCCCGGGCACGCCCGGGGCCTCGATGGCGCTCGTGAACGACCTGGACGTCGTGGCGATCGCGCCGGACGGGACGATCCACCACCCGTGGACGCTCGATCCGTCCAACCCCGCGGCCGCCGCGCAGCGCACGGGGCGGAACGGCGTGGACAACATCGAGCAGATCGTCGTCGACGCCCCGCAGCCGGGCGAGTGGCGGGTCGTCGTCTCGGGCGCCTCGGTGCCGGAGGGCCCGCAGGGGTTCGCGCTCTCCTCCACGGAGGACCTGCTCCGCGAGACGTTCGTGCTCGGGCTGGCGGCGCCGGTCCCGGCGCTGGTGCCGCCGGGCGAGCCGTTCGAGATCCGGCTCGCCGTGGACGACCCGATGGGCGACCTCCTCGGGGGCTCGCTCGAGCTGCACGTGCGGCGGGGGCAGAACCAGCCGTTCGTGCAGACGAGCCTGACGCAGCAGCCGGACGGCGCCTACGCGGCGACGATCACGCCGCACTGCGGCGATGAGATCGCCTTCTACGCCACCGCGGAGGGCGCGGTGACGGGGGCGGTGACGTACCCCTCCGGCGGCGCGGCCGCCCCGCTGAAGACCGCCGTGGGCGTGGTGGAGGTCTTCCTCGTCGACGACGCGGAGACGGACATCGGCTGGAGCGTCAGCGGCAACGCCACGGGCGGCGTGTGGGAGCGCGGCGTGCCGGTGAACTGCGCCTCGCGCGGGGCCCCGGCGGCCGACGCCGACGGCTCCGGGCGGGCGTGGCTGACCGACAACCGCAACCTGGCCGACTGCAACACCGACGTGGACGACGGGCGGACGATCCTGACCTCGCCGGTCTTCGACATCGCCTCGCCCGCCGAGATCTCGTACAGCTACTGGTTCAACGACGTCCCGAACGGGCCGATCTCGAGCGGCGACGAGTTCGCCGTCGAGGGCTCCTCGGACGGCGGGGCGACCTGGGTGCGCCTGCGGACCGTCACCACCCCGAGCGGGACGTGGCGCCGCGACACGATCCGCATCGGCGACGAGCTGCCCGCGACGGGGAACATCCGCCTGCGGTTCAGCGCGGTGGACGCCGGCTCGCAGAACGTGATCGAGGCCGGGCTCGACGCCCTGGTGATCAGCGCCGTCACCTGCACCGACCCGGAGCCGGCCTGCGCGGCGGACCTGAACGGGGACGGCGCGGCGAGCGTGGACGACCTGCTCGCCTTCCTCGGCGCCTTCCGCAGCGGCGAGGGCGACTTCGACGGCGACGGGCAGACGAGCGTGGACGACCTGCTCGGCTTCCTCGGCGCCTTCCGCGCCGGGTGCTGACCGCCGCTCCGCGAGCCCCGGCCCGGGGGAACAAAATCTCGGCCGCGCCGCCGACCGGCGGCGCGGCCGGCTTGTGCCGCAACCTGCCATCGGGACACCGCCCCGGCGCGCGCCGGAGCGGGGCGGGCGACGCCCGGCCGGCGAGCCGGGAGCCCGTGCAGAAACTGGGCTCTCGGACCTGCGCCGGAACTTGTTGCGGAGGATCGACCCGGGGCGGGCGGCCCGGCGGGTACGATGTGCCCCCCGGAGACCGGACCGCGCCGGCCCCGCGCCAACCCCAAGGGACGCCGAAGACAATGAGCACGACCACGACGCGCCGCGCCGCCGCCATCGCCCTCCTCGCCGGGCTCGCCGCCGCCGCGGCGGCCGACGCGTACGACCCGTCGCCGACGTACTACCAGAGCGCGACCTCGACGAACGGGGCGACGCTGCAGACGCAGCTCCGGTCCATCGTGAACTCGGGGACGGTGACGGTCAGCTACGCGAACGCGCGGTACGTGCTCGACGACATCGACCGGGACCCGGCGAACCCCGCGAACCTGATCCTCACGTACACGGGCGTGTCCGTCCCCGGCGCGTGGGACGCGGGGAACACCTGGAACCGGGAGCACACCTGGCCGGACAGCCTCGGGCTCGGCGGCTCCGGGTCGGACTACTCCGACCTGCACATGCTCCGCCCGTGCAACCCGAGCGTGAACGGCAGCCGCGGGAACAAGCCCTTCGGCACCACCCCGAGCACGTGGGACCCGAACAAGTACGGCAAGCAGTACCGCGGCGAGATGGCCCGGATCTGCTTCTACATGAGCACGCGCTTCAGCCACCTGAACCTCAGCGTGGTGGGCGTGCCCTCGCAGCTCGTCGACTGGCACTACGCGGAGATGCCGACCGAGCAGGACCGCGTCCGCAACCAGCGCGTCTTCGACCACCAGCGCAACCGCAACCCCTTCGTCGACCACCCGCAGTGGGTCTGGGCGATCTACGGCACCGGGCCGAGCGACGCGCGGATCACGCTGCTCGGCGGCGTGGACGCGGGCGACGGGGCGACGCTGCTCGAGATCGACGCGGGCGCCGTGATCGGCTCGGCCGGCGGCGACGTGGACGTGAGCATCCCGGTCCGCAAGACCGGGAGCGCGCCGACGAGCTGGCTCGTCACGGCCGAGGGCGACCTGGTCTCGCCCGACGCCGGGCGCTACCAGAAGGGCTTCGCCCGCGGGACGCAGCACGCCGACCTCTCCGCGACCCTCCTCCTGGGCGAGGCGCCCGGGCTCTACGAGGGCCGCCTCGTCATCGACAACACCGAGATCACCTCGGGCGGGGCCGGGCTCGGCGCCGCCGACGGCGACGACGTCGTCGTGGTCCGGGCGAGCGTGCTCGCGCCGGCGATCGCCTCGTTCGACCCGCAGCTGCTCGACGGCGAGGTCGTGATCGACTTCGGCGAGTTGGACCTCGGGGCCGCCCCCGCGCCGGTCGTCCTCCCGATCCACAACGCGGCCGAGCCGCCCTTCGCGGCCGGGCTCGACTTCGACGCCCTGCTCGGCGCCGGCGACACCGGGGCGTTCGGCGTCTCGGTCCCCGCGTTCACCGGCCTGCCCGCCGGGACGGCGGCTGAGGCGATCGTCTCCGCCGCCGCCGACGAGGCCGGCTCGTTCGAGGCCGTCTACACGCTCTTCCTGAGCGACGAGGACCTGCCCGGCGCCGGGGAGCACACGCTGACGATCGTGGCCCGCGCCGCGGTCTTCTGCGCGGCCGACTTCGACCGCAGCGGGAGCGCGAACGTCGCGGACCTGCTCGGCTTCCTCGGGGCGTTCCGCTCCGGGGACGACCGGGCCGACCGCGACGGGAACGGCGCGGTCGACGTGAACGACCTGCTGAGCTTCCTCGGGGCGTTCCGCGGCGGGTGCTGAGGCCCGCGGCCGGGCCCGGCGCGCGACGCGCCGGGTTTTGCTTGTCTCGCGGGGCGATCCCCGGCAGACTGCGATCTCCGACCCGCCCGCGCCGGCGGGTCCTCAGGAGATCTCCGATGCCGCTCCGCGCCTCCGCCGTCCTTCCGCTCGCGCTCCGGTGCGCCCTCCCGGTCGGGCTGCTCGCCCCGGCCGCCGCCGCGCAGCAGTTGACGACCGAACTCGTCGCCTCGGGGTTCAACCGCCCGATCTTCGTGACGCACGCGCCGGACGACGCCTCTCGGCTGTTCGTGGTCGAGCAGCCGGGGTACATCCGGATCATCGACGCGGCGAGCGGGGCGGTGCTGCCGGACGCGTTCCTGGACATCGACGCGATCGTCTCCGGGGGCACGGGGGGCGAGACGGGCCTCCTCGGGCTGGCGTTCTCCCCCGATTACGCCGATTCCGGGCGTTTCTTCGTCGTCTACACCAACAACACCGGCGGGCTGGCGACGGTGCTCGCCGAGTACCGCGTCGACCCCGAGAACCCGGACCGGGCGGACGCCTCCAGCGGGCGGCCGCTGCTCCGGATCCCGCAGCCGTTCGCCAACCACAACGGCGGATGGCTCGGCTTCGGGCCCGACGGATACCTCTACATGTCCAGCGGGGACGGCGGCGACGGGAACGACCCGCACAACAACGGGCAGAACCCGCACACGCTGCTCGGGGCGATGCTCCGCCTCGACGTCTCCGACCCGGAGCAGGACTACGAGATCCCCCCGGACAACCCCTTCACCGACGGCGCGGAGGGGGCGCCGGAGGTCTGGGCGTACGGGCTGCGGAACCCGTGGCGCCCGAGCTTCGACCGCGCGACGGGCGACCTGTGGATCGCCGACGTCGGGCAGGGCGCGCGGGAGGAGATCAACTTCCAGCCCGCCTCCAGCCCCGGCGGGGAGAACTACGGGTGGCGCTGCCGCGAGGGGTTCATCGCCACGCCCGGCATCACGGGGTGCGAGAACGCCGGCCCGTTCGTCGACCCCGTGCACGACTACACCCGCAGCCTCGGGTGCTCCGTCACGGGCGGCTACGTCTACCGCGGGTGCGCGCTCGGGGCCGCGTACCGCGGGCTGTACTTCTTCGGCGACTACTGCAGCGGGCGGATCTGGACGCTCGACCCGGCGGCGCCGGCGACGCGCACGCAGCGCCTGAGCGGCGCCAACTCCCTCACGAGCTTCGGCGAGGACGCCGCGGGCGAGCTGTACTACACGGTCCTGAACGGGTCCTCGCAGACGGGCGAGGTCCGGCGGATCGTGCGCGAGGACGGCGGGCCCGCCTGCCCCTGCCCGGCCGACCGGAACGGGGACCACGCCGCGACGGTCGACGACCTGCTCGCGTACCTCGGCGCCTTCCGCGGAGCGGACGCGGACATGGACGGCGACGGGGACACGGACGTCAACGACCTGCTCGCGTACCTCGGTGCCTTCCGGGCGGGATGCCCCTGAACCAGTGGTTCGGAAACGTCCGAAAACCTGATCCTGGGTTGCCCGGGCGGGCCTTCGGACGCCCTCCGGGCGGGGCGGCGTCGCGCGCAAGTCCAGTATCTCCAGGAAGCCGTTGCCAGGGTGCCCCGAATCCGGCATACTCCGGAGGAGTCGCCCGCCTGCGGCCGCGTCGCCCTGTGCCCACCGACAGGAGCCGTGGCCGCCCGAGGGTCTGCGGGCCCCGCTCGACACTTTGCAGATCTGTGCTGGTCATCCAGCCCACCCTGGAGTCTCTGTCCATGCCGACCGACGCCGCCTTTCCGTGCCGTCCCCGCGTCCGCGGGATTTCGTTGACGGCCGTCTCCGCCGCCGTCCTGGCGGGCTTCGCGGGGCTCGCCGCGGCCTGCCCCGTCTCGGAGTCGGACGCCTGCACCCGGCCCGAGGCGAGCGAGCCGGAGATCGACGGGCACGGGCTGATCGAGGCGGCGGCGTTCATCGCCCTGCGCCCCGAGCACCAGGCGATCGTGGCGGAGGCCGAGGGGATCCCCGAACTGCTGCGCCGCAACGCGGACCTGCCCGAGTTCGTGGAGCCCGAGCCGATGGGGGAGGAGGCGTACGAGGTCGTCGCGCCGTACGTCTCGCGCGAGGTGTGGGAGGGGATGCGCCCGGTGCACCAGCGGATGCTGCACGGGATGGCCGAGCGCGTCGCGGCCGGCGAGATGGTCCCGGCGGCGTGCTTCGCGCCCGGGACGGACATGAAG